>DMTA01000093.1 GCA_003454835.1 Achromobacter sp.
GGCCGCGCGCTGATGGCCAAGCCCACGCTGCTGATGCTGGACGAGCCCAGCCTGGGTCTGGCGCCGCGCATCGTACGCGAGATCTTCCACATCATCGCGCGCCTGCGCGAGACCGGCGTGGCGATCCTGCTGGTCGAGCAGAACGCCCGCGCGGCGCTGCAGGTGGCCGATTATGGGTACGTGCTGGAAACCGGCGAGGTCATTCTGCACGGCCCGGCGCGTGAATTGGCCGGCGATCCGAAGGTGATCGAGAGCTATCTGGGGTTGGGCAAGGGCGCGGAAGCGGCCTGACGCCATGCGAGATATGGAAAACGCCGGCGCCGCGAGGCGCCGGCGTTTTTTTTACGCGCGTGTCTTGCGTGACTGGTCTGCCGTTAGGCGGTTGCCGCCATCTGGCTGTCGCTGTTTGCCCGCCGTCACTTGCCCGACGGCCAGCGTCCGCCCAACGCGCGCGTGGCTTCGGCCGCGGCGTCCTGCACGAGCTTGCCCATCTTCTTGACCGCGGCGGGCGAGTAGCGCTCTTTAGGACCCGACAACGAGATGGCGCCGCAGATGTCGCCGTCCGGTCCGAAGACCGGGCTGGCCACCGCTGCGCAATTGGGGTCGCGTTCGCCCATGGAGGTGAGCATCAGCCCGGCCTGCGACGGCGGCTGGCCATCAACCAGATACGCGGTGAGCAGCTTGCCGGCCGCGCCCTTGTCCAGGGGCAGCAGGTCGCCGACGCGGATGCGGTCCAGCGTGGAATGATGCGAGTCCACGCGCAGAAGGCACACGCGCGACTGCGCGTCGTGGTAGACGTGAAAGGACGCGCTTTCGGTGCCTTTGTCGACCAGCCCCTGCAGCAGCGGCAGGATGGTTTCGGTCAGGCGGTAAGTGGCCTCGTAGGCGCGCCCCAGATGGTGGGCATACGGCCCCAACGCATAGCGCCCGTCGGCGCGGCGCACCACGAGGGCGGCCTTTTCGAGTGAAGCGATGAGCCGCAAGAGCGTGCTCTTGTAGAACCCCGTGGCCCGGGAAAGATCGGCAAGCGTGATGGGATCGGTGCGTTGCGCGACGGCCCCGACGATGGTCAGGGCGCGTTCGACGGCGGCGACGCCGTCGGTGGAATTATCCTGAGTAGGGGTACGACTCATTGGAATGATAGGGGGGTGATTACGCGGTGGTTCCCGAGTCCGGATCGATCACCCGGCTGATGACGGGGAAATAGCGGTTGCCGTGCCCCTGGGCGAGCGCCGCGTCGAACCAGTGATCCACGTTGCGGGCTCCCAGCGCCTGTACGCCGGTCTGTTCTGCCAGCGCCAGCGCGTAGCGCAGGTCTTTGCGGGCGTAGTCCACAGGGAAGGCTTTTTCGGGAAAGTCTGCGGGCAGAATAGCCTTTAAGCCGTGGTTGCGCAACGCGAAGCTGTCCGCCGAACCGCGTGTGAAGGTCTCCAACAGGACGCGCGGATCGACCCCCGAACGGCGTGCGATCGCGCGGGCTTCGGACAGCGCGACCACCGTTTCGAACAGCACCATGTTGTTCAGGATCTTGACGACCTGGCCGCTGCCGACTGGGCCGCAATGCGTGATTTCGTTGGCAAACGTGGAGACCAGCGGCTTGACGCGCGCGAACGTGTTTTCGTCGCCGCCGATCATGACCGACAGCGTGCCGGCCTCGGCCGCGGCGCGCGTGCGGGCCACCGGCGCATCGATGAAGGTCGCGCCCTTGGCCGCAAATTCCCCGGCCAGTTCGCGCGTCACGTCGACGGGCGAGGTGCTCAGGTCCACGATCAACTGGCCGCTGCGCGCGTTCGCCAGCAGGCCGTCGGCGCCGCGGGCCAGCTGCGCCACGACTTCGCCGGACGGCAGCGACAGGAACACCACGTCGCATTCGCGCATGATCTGCTGGGCGGTCGCCGCCGTGACGTTGTGCGCGGCCAGCCGTTGCAGGGGGGCGGGATCGTTGTCGCAGCCCAGCACGGGCACGCCGCCCTTGACGGCCAGATTGCGGCAGATGGGTTCGCCCATGACGCCCAGGCCGATGAAGCCGGCTCGTTGAAATTCAGGCATGAGGATAGTCTCCGATGAAGTGTTGGAGGAGCCGCGCCGGCGGCCCCGGATGATGTTGGGGTAAGGGGCGGCCTACATGCCGAAATAGATGCCCTTGGATTGCTGATACAGGCGCAGCCCGCTCACGCCCTTTTCGCGCCCGATGCCGCTTTGCTTGAAGCCGCCGAAGGGCGTGGAGATGGAGAGCTGCTTGTACGTGTTGATCCAGACGCTGCCCGCTTCCAGGCGCCGGGCTACGCGCCAGGCGCGCCGGTAGTCCGCCGTCCAGACGCCGGAGGCCAGGCCATAGGCGCTGTCGTTGGCCTGATCGATCAGATCGTCCTCGTCATCGAACACCAGCGCGCACAGCACCGGCCCGAAGATCTCTTCGCGCACGACGTGCGCGTCCCGCGACAGGCCGCCGAGGATGGTGGGGCGGTAGAACGCCCCGGTCTCCAGCGCCTTGCCCTCTGGACGCGCGCCGCCCAGCAGCACCTCTGCGCCATCGCGGCGTGCGCCATCGACCATGCCTTCTATCTTCTCGCGATGACCGAACGACGCGATCGGGCCCATCTGCGCGCCGTCGGCGTCGGGCAGGTCAACCTTCAGGCGGCTGGCGCGCGCCACGAGCTTCTCGATGAAGGCCTGGGCGATGCTGCGCTGCACGTACAGCCGGGATCCGGCCACGCAGGACTGTCCACTGCCTTCGAAGATGCCCCCGATGACGCCGTCAATCGCGGCGTCCTGGTCCGCGTCTTCAAACACGATGTGCGGTGACTTGCCGCCCAGTTCCAGC
>DMTA01000472.1 GCA_003454835.1 Achromobacter sp.
ACGCCCGACGCGGCCACGCAGCTGGTGCAGCTGCGCCAGCCCGAAGCGGTCGGCGCGGTGGATCACGATGGTGTTCGCGCTGGGCACGTCGATGCCGGTTTCGATGATGGTGGTGCACAGCAGCACGTTGTAGCGCTGCTGGTAGAAGCCCTTCATCACCTGTTCCAGCTCGCGTTCGGGCATCTGGCCATGCGCGACGGCGATCCGGGCCTCGGGCACCAGCTCTTCCAGGCGCGCGCGGCGGTTGTGGATGGTTTCGACCTCGTTGTGCAGGAAATAGCACTGGCCGCCGCGCTTGAGCTCGCGCAGCAGGGCTTCGCGCAGCGTGCTGCCGTCCTCGCGCCGCACGAAGGTCTTGATGGCCAGGCGCTTTTGCGGCGCCGTGGCAATGACGGAGAAGTCGCGGATGCCTTCGAGCGACATGCCGAGCGTGCGCGGGATGGGCGTGGCGGTCAGCGTCAGCACGTCGACTTCGGCGCGCAGCGACTTGAGCGCTTCTTTCTGGCGAACGCCGAAACGGTGTTCCTCGTCGATGATGACCAGGCCCAGGCGCTTGAATTTGACGTCCTTTGACAGGATCTTGTGCGTGCCGATGACGATGTCGACCCGGCCGTCATTGATGCCTTCGATGGCGCTGGCGACTTCCTTGGCCGAGCGGAAGCGCGACAGTTCCACGACGCGCACGGGCCAGTCGGCGAAGCGGTCGGTAAAGGTCTGCGCGTGCTGCTCGGCGAGCAGGGTGGTGGGGCACAGCAGCGCCACCTGCTTGCCGTTGGCGACGGCCAGGAACGCGGCGCGCAGCGCGACTTCGGTCTTGCCGAAACCGACGTCGCCGCAGACCAGGCGGTCCATCGGACGGCCGGAGGTCATGTCGCTGATCACGGCCTGGATGGCGGCGGCCTGATCCGCCGTCTCTTCGAAGCCGAAGCCTTCGGCAAACGCCTCGTAATCGTTCAGCGGCAGGTTGAACGCAAAGCCTTCGCGCGCGGCGCGCTGCGCATACAGCGCCAGCAATTCGGCGGCGGTGTCGCGGACCTGCTTGGCGGCCTTGCGGCGGGCCTTGTCCCATTGGCCGGAGCCCAGCTGATGCAACGGCGCGGCCTCGGGGTCGGCGCCGCTGTAGCGCGCGATCACATGCAGTTGCGACACGGGCACGTACAGCGTGCTGCCGTTGGCGTATTCAAGATGGAGGAATTCCATCTCGCCTTCACCCATGTCCATGTTGACCAGCCCGTGATAGCGGCCGATGCCGTGCTGGGCGTGAACGACGGGGTCGCCTTCGCGCAGCTCGGACAGGTCGCGCACCATGGCTTCGACGTTGCTGGCGCGTTCCTGGTCGCGTTTGCCGCGGCGGCCGGTGGTTGCCAATCCCGGGTAGAGATCGTTCTCGGTCAGGAAGGCGAGGTTGGCGTCGGGCAGTTCGAACCCGATGCCCAGCGGCGAGGCGACGATGCCGAAATGCGCGTCCGACGCCAGAAAACCTTCGATGGTGTCGGGCTGCGCATCGGGCGTGACGCCGAATTCGTTCAGCATCTGCACCAGGGTCTCGCGCCGGCCGGCCGAATCGGCGCACAGCAGCACGCGGGTGTGCCGCTTTTGCACCAGCGCGCGCAGCTTGGCGATGGGGTCTTCGGCGCGGCGCGCCACGCTGACGTCGGGCGCGGTCCGGAAGTCCGGGTGCGGCTGACCGGCGGCCAGCGACAGGCGGCGGAATGTTTTCAGCCGGCCATGGAGCGATTCGCTGTCCAGGAACAGGGCGGACGGCGGCAGCACGGGACGTTCGCGGTCGCTCTTCAAAAAGCCGTAGCGGCTGTTCGTGTCCTGGTTGAAGCGCTGGATCGCGTCGTCGATGTCGCCGACGGTGACCATGACCGTGCCGTCGGCCACGTAGTCGAACAGCGTGGCGGTTTCTTCAAAGAAGAGCGGCAGGTAGTACTCGACGCCGGCAAACGGGATGCCGTTGCCAATGTCTTTATAGGGCAGGGCGCGGGAAGGGTCGCCCTCGAAGATTTCGCGAAAGCGCGCCCGGAACCGGTTGCGCGAGTCCTCGTCCATCGGGAATTCGCGCCCGGGCAGAAGCTGCACCTCGCGCACCGGGTACAGGCTGCGCTGGGTGTCGACGTCGAAACTGCGGATGGTTTCGATCTCGTCGTCGAACAGGTCCAGCCGGTACGGCACCACCGAACCCATCGGGAACAGATCGATCAGTCCGCCGCGCAGGCAGAATTCGCCCGGCGAGGTCACCTGCGTGACGTGGTTGTAATTGGCCAAAGTCAGCTGTGCGCGCAGCGCCGCTTCGTTCAGCCTGTCCTTCTGCTTGAACGAGAAGGTGTAGGCGGCCAGGAACGAGGGCGGGGCCAGACGGTACAGCGCCGTGGTGATGGGCACGGTCAGCACGTCCACCGTCTTCATCATCAGCGAGTGCAGCGTGTTCAGGCGCTCGGAGATCAGATCCTGGTGCGGCGAAAACGCGTCATAGGGCAGCGTTTCCCAGTCGGGCAATTGCCGCACCCGCAGGCCGGGCGCGAACAGCTGGATTTCCTCGGCCAGCCGCTGCGCTTCAAGGGGTTCGGCAGTCAGGATGACCAGCGGCGCGCTGGCCTGGCGCGCCAGATCCGCCAGCAGCCAGGCGTCGCCGGAGCCCGGCGGCCGGGGCTGCGCGTAGCGC
>DMTA01000064.1 GCA_003454835.1 Achromobacter sp.
TACACCTGCGGCCCGGCCGGCGGCGGCGGCGTTCGCACCGCCCTGCGCCCGCGCCTGAACATGATGTCCTGCACCATTCCCCGCGAGGCCGTAAAAAGCGGCTGGAACTTCCTGGAGGAGATCGCGCCATGAACCAGACCCTGCTCGCCGTGCCGTTGTACCGGCTGGCCCACAGCCGCTCCGGGGACAAGGGAGATATCTCGAACCTGAGCCTCATCGCCTGGGATCCCGAATGCTATGACGTGCTCACCGCTCAAGTGACCGAAGCGCGCGTCGCGCAGTGGTTCGCCTACCGCCATCCCAAACGCGTCACGCGCCATGCGCTGCCGCTGCTCAACGCCATGAACTTCGTGCTGGAAGGCGTGCTGGACGGCGGCGTCAACGATGCGCTGAATCTCGACACGCACGGCAAGAGCCTGTCCTTCCGATTGCTGGACATGACGGTGGAGGTCAGCCCCGAGCTGGCCAGCCGTCTGCCAGACATACCCGGCGACCGTCCCGCGGCCGCCTGATTTCAGTTCCGATAAAAAAACACCACAGGAGACACACACATGCGCATCGCTACCAAGGGCCGGCTGGCCCTGCTATTGGCCGCCGCCCTGCCCCTATCGGCCATGGCGCAATTCCCGGCCAAACCCATCACCTTCATCGTGCCGTTCGCCGCCGGCAGCGCCACCGACCAGATCGGCCGCGCCATCGGCCAGGGCGTCACCGAACAGACCGGCCAGGCCGTCGTGATCGAGAACAAGCCCGGCGCCAGCGCGATGATCGGCGCGGCAGCCGGCGCCCGCGCAACGCCCGATGGCTACACGGTGCTGATCACCACCAACACCACGCACGCGGCCAACGAGCACTTGTACAAGTCGCTGACCTACGATCCCGTCAAGGATTTCGCGCCCCTCACGCTGCTGGGCAAGGGCGGGCAGATCATGGTCGTCAATCCCAGCTCGTCGGCCAAGACCGTGGGCGACTTCCTCGCGCAAGCCAAGCAGTCGCCGGGCAAGCTGAGCTTTGGCAGCGGCAGCTCCAGCAGCCGCATCGCGGGTGAACTGCTGCAGCAGATGGCCAACGTGCAGCTGCTGCACGTGCCGTACAAGAGCAATCCGCTTGCCGTCACGGACCTCTTGGGCGGCCAGATCGACATGATGATCACCGACACCGCCACGGGCCTGCCGCAGGTCAAATCCGGCAAGCTGCGCGCGCTGGGCGTCACGGGGCAGGCGCGCTCGCCCTTGGCGCCCGACGTGCCTACGATTTCGGAAGCCGGTGTCCCCGGCTACGAAATGGGCTACTGGTTCGCCGCGTACGCGCCGGCCGGCACGCCGCCCGACGTGGTCAAGCGCCTGAACGAATTGCTGGTCAACGCTACGAAGGCCAAGGCCGCGCAGCAGTTCTACGCGCAGACCGGCACGGACGCCGCTTCCTCCACGCCTGACGAGCTGGCGAAATTCCAGCAGGCCGAGTCCAAGAAGTGGGGCGAGATCATCAAGAAGGCGGGCATTCAGCCGGAGTGATTCACGCTGCGTGCCTTTAGCGCTGCATCAGGATGTCTGACGCTGCAATCAGGCGCCTGACACCCATGAGACGCCTTGGCAGGCTTGCCGCAGTTCTGCGACGGGTGTCAGGCACCGCTGACTCGTTGCCGCGCTAAAAGGCGTCAAAGCAAAAAACCAGGCATCAAAGCAAAAAACCCATCGCGCTTGCGATGGGTTTTTTTGATGGTACGACGTAGCCGAAGCCGCTTGCCTTATTTGTCCACGAAGGCGCGTTCGACGACGTAGTCGCCCGGCTGACCCACACCCGGCGACACGGTGAAGCCGCGGCTGTCGAGCATGGCGCTGATGTCAGCCAGCATGTGCGGGCTGCCGCAGATCATGGCGCGATCGGTTTCGGGGTTGATTTGCGGAATGCCGATGTCGGCGCACAATTTGCCGTTTTCGAGCAATTCGGTGATGCGGCCTTGATTGCGGAAAGGCTCGCGCGTGACGGTGGGGTAATAGACCAGCTTGTCGCGCACGATGTCGCCGAAGAATTCGTTGTTCGGCAGCTCGTTTTCGATGTAGTTGGCGTATGCCAGCTCGCTGACCCAGCGCACGCCGTGCACCAGGATGACCTTGTCGAAGCGTTCGTAGACGTCCGGGTCCTTGATGATGCTCATGAAGGGTGCAAGGCCGGTGCCGGTGCCGAACAGGAACAGGTGCTTTCCGGGCTTGAGGTCGTCGACGACCAGGGTGCCGACGGGCTTGCGGCTGACGAGAATGGTGTCGCCCTCTTTCAAGTGCTGCAGCCGCGACGTAAGCGGGCCGTTCTGCACCTTGATGCTGAGGAATTCGAGGTTTTCTTCGTAGTTGGCGCTGGCGATGCTGTAGGCCCGCAGCAGCGGCTTGCCTTCAACTTCGAGACCGATCATCACGAAGTGGCCGTTGTGGAACCGCAAGGCCGAATCACGCGTCGTGGTGAAGGAAAACAGGGTGTCGTTCCAGTGGTGCACGCTAAGTACGCGCTCGGTGTTGAAAGCAGCCATGTCGTATTCAGTAAGGGCGGGCGGTGGCCGGGCGGAGCCCGGCGATGCCGCGAGGTCATTCCGAGCCGCAAAAAAAAGGCCGCGGTCGGCATTAGGGTTGTCCCTATTCTACAGGGACTTGATGATAACTGCTCTCATTATTCCGTAATACCCTTATTCCAATTTGACGGGGATCAACGTCTTGAAGCGGTGGCTTACGACCAGTTGAACGGCGCAATGCTTCCTGTTATCGTCGCTGTCTTACTTGATAATCGTTTTCGTTAGCAGCCGCCTTCGCATACGGCACGGGCGGCACCCGGCCCTTTGCGGCACGGCAACTTTCGTTTCGGCCCTAGCTGGAGTTCCTTCATGATCAAGCGTCCCCAATTGAATTCGCTACTGCGCGCGCTGGCGCTCGCCGGCGCCGCTGCCTTCACCGTGTCGGCCAACGCCGCCGAAGAAGTCAGCCTGTACACCACCCGGGAACCCAAGCTGATCCAGCCGCTGCTGGATGCCTTCACCAAGGAAAGCGGCATCAAGGTCAACACCGTCTTCGTCAAGGACGGCCTGCTGGAACGCGTCAAGGCCGAAGGCGCCAAGTCGCCTGCCGACGTGCTGATGACGGTGGACATCGGCAACCTGCTGGACCTGGTTGACGGTGGCGTGACGCAGTCCGTCAAGTCCGACACGCTCAATTCGGTCATTCCCGCCAACCTGCGCGGCGCCGATGGCAAATGGTACGCCCTGTCGCTGCGCGACCGCGTGCTGTACGTGGAAAAGGACCTGAAGCTCGAGTCCTTCCGCTACGAAGATCTGGCCGATCCCAAGTGGAAAGGCAAGGTCTGCATCCGTTCCGGCCAACACCCCTACAACACGGCGCTGGTCGCCTCCATGATCGCGCACGACGGCGCCGAAGCCACCGAAAAATGGCTGCGCGGCGTCAAGGCCAACCTGGCCCGCAAGGCCGCTGGCGGCGACCGCGACGTGGCGCGCGACATCCTGGGCGGCATCTGCGACATCGGCTTGGCCAACGCCTACTATGTCGGTCACATGAAGAACGCCGAACCCGGCACCGACGCGCGCAAGTGGGGCGACGCCATCAAGGTCATCCGCCCGACCTTCGCCAATGCCAAGAGCGGCGGCACGCACGTGAATGTCAGCGGCGCGGCCGTCGCGGCGCACGCCCCCCACAAGGCCAACGCGGTCAAGCTGCTTGACTTCCTGGTGTCGGAACCGGCCCAGGCCATGTACGCGCAGGCCAACTACGAATACCCCGTCCGCAAGGGCGTGAAGCTGGACCCGGTGATTGCCAGCTTCGGCGAACTTAAGGTTGATCCCCTGCCCCTGACCGAGATCGCCAAGCATCGCAAGCAAGCCAGCGAGCTGGTCGACAAGGTCGGCTTCGACAACTGATAAGCTGCCGGACCGCCTTGCCCACGGGCATGGCGTGACCTTGATGCAGTAACACGCGCGCGCCCCTGAACGGGCGCAAAGCGTAGGGCCTGTTCCCGCGTTTCCGGGGGAACAGGCCTTGCCATTGATGCAACCGACTTTGAAGCATGCATACAGAATCTTTGCCCAGGCCGCTGCGGCTGCGCTGGTCTGAACGCGGAACCGGCTGGCTGATTGGCGCGGCCCTGATCGCGCTGGCCGTGCTGGCGCCGGTATTGACGCTGGGCTGGTGGGCGCTGGGCGGCAGTCTGGAACACTGGCAGCATCTGGCCAGCTACGTGTTGCCGCAAGCTTTCGCCAACACCGTCATGCTGCTGGCAGGCGTGGGCATCGTGGTGACGCTGCTTGGCACCGGCGCCGCGTGGCTGGTGACCGCGTATGAATTTCCCACGCGCCGGACCCTGACCTGGGCTCTGCTGCTGCCGTTGGCGGTCCCCACTTACATCATCGCCTTCGCCTACCTGGACCTGCTGCATCCCATCGGGCCCATCCAGTCGACTATTCGCTTCATGCTGGGCTATGACAGCCCGCGCCAGTTCCGCCTGCCCGACCTGCGCTCCATCTATGGCGCGATCTTTGTGCTGGGCTTCGTGCTGTATCCCTATGTCTACCTGAGCACCCGCGTCATGTTCATGACGCAGGCGGCCAGCCTGCTCGAAGCCGCCCGCACGTTGGGCGCGGGCCGCGTGGCGGTGTTCTGCCGCGTCGCCCTGCCGCTGGCCCGTCCCGCCATCGTGGTGGGCGTGAGCCTGGCGCTGCTCGAGACGCTGAACGACATCGGCGCCTCCGAATTCCTCGGCGTCCAAACGCTGACCGTTTCCGTCTACACCACGTGGGTGACCCGGTCGGACCTGGCCGGCGCGGCGCAGATCGCGCTGACCATGTTGGCGATCGTCATCGGTCTGATCCTGCTGGAACGTCATGGCCGCAAGCGGCAACGCTACGCGAACACGCAGCGCATGCGGCCGATGCAGCCTCGCCGGCTGCATGGTGCGGCGGCGGCGGTAGCGGCCGTGCTGGGCTGGATTCCCGTCCTGATCGGGTTTGTCGCGCCGGCGCTGTATCTGGTGGTGGAAACCTACAAGCGGCTTCACCTGGTGGGCGGCGTGTCGGACCAGTTGATCGGCGGCTTGAGCAACACCCTGATCGTCGCGTCCAGCGCCACGGTGGTCACGTTGCTGTGCGGGCTGATCGTTGCATGGGCGGGCCGCACCCTGCGCGAAAGCGCAGGCTTCAACCCGGGCCGCGCCTGCGCGCGCATCGCCAGCCTGGGTTACGCGGTGCCCGGCACGGTGCTGGCCATCGGCCTGCTGACGCCCTTCGTGTGGATCGACACCGCAGTCGCGCGCGTGTTCGGCGGCACGGGCCTGTTCCTGATGGGCTCGATGGGCGCACTGGTGTGCGCCTATGCGATCCGCTTCCTGGCGATTTCCACCGGGGCGCTGGAAGCCGGCCTGGCGCGTATCCCGCCGTCCCTGGAACAGGCATCGCGCCTGCTTGGTGAGACGTCGGGCGGCACACTGCGCCGCGTCCACCTGCCGTTGCTGCGTCCCGCGCTGGCCGCGAGCGCGCTACTCGTGTTCGTGGACGCCATGAAGGAATTGCCCGCCACCCTGCTGCTGCGCCCGATGAATTTCGACACCCTGGCCACGTGGCTCTACGCGGAAGCCGCCCGCGGCACGTATGAAGAAGGCGCCGTGGCCGCACTGGCCATCGTGCTGGCCGGCCTGCTGCCGGTCATCCTGCTGGCGCGCACCAATCTGAAAATGGGACATTGATCACCGTGCCCGATCTGCTAGAAATCGACCAACTTTCCCTCGCCTACGACACGCCCGCCGGCCTCAAGCCCATCGTGCAGGATCTGTCGCTGGGCCTGCCCGCCGGCCACATCGGCTGCCTGCTGGGCGAGTCCGGCTGCGGCAAGACCACCGTACTGCGCGCCATTGCCGGATTCGAGCCGGTGCGCGCCGGCCGCATCCTGCTGGACGGCACGGTCATCTCGTCGCCCACCGAACAGGTCGCGCCCGAGCTGCGCCGCGTGGGCATGATGTTCCAGGACTACGCGCTGTTTCCNNCTGCTGCTGGACGAACCGTTTTCGAACCTGGACGTTGACACGCGCGAGCGGCTGGCCTTCGAGGTGCGCGAGATCCTGAAGACCACGGGCCACACCGCGATCCTGGTCACGCACAATCAGGCCGAAGCCTTTGCGATTGCCGACCGCATCGGCGTGATGGCCAAGGGCCGCATCGCACAATGGGACACGCCCTACAACCTGCACCACAACCCGGCCGACGCGTTCGTGCGCGACTTCATCCGCCGCGAAGCGCTTGAAGAGCAGCGCGAACAGGCGCTGGCGCGCGGGCGGTAACGAGACCCGGGGCGCCCTCGTCCCCCGGGTCTCGCATGCCCCGCCTCGCGGATCAATCCGCCGACAGCTTCACCTTCTGCGACAAGGCTTTAAAGGCCTCGTGCTGGCTTTGCGTCAGACGCTCGACTTCCTGCGGCGTCGAGCCATAGGGCATGAAGCCCGCCTTCTCCAGCTTTTCCTTCACGTCCGGCATCGCAAGCGCTGCCTGGAAGGCTTCGCTCAGCGCGCGCGTCACGTCGGGCGACATGCCCGCGGGGCCATAGACTGCAAACCACGGATCCACCACCGCACCCGAATACCCCAGTTCGGCCAGCGTAGGCACGTCCGGCAACGCCGGCGCGCGCTTGCTGCCGGTGACCGCCAAGGCGCGAACCTTGCCCGCATTGATGTGCGGCAGCGACGCGGGCAGATTGTCGAACATCACCGGCAGGTGTCCGCCCAGCAGATCGTTCAACGCCTGGGCGCTGCCCTTGTACGGCACGTGCTGCATGCCGGCCCCGGTCAACTGGTCGAACATCACCCCCGCCAGGTGCATGGACGTGCCGGTGCCTGGCGTACCGTAGGACGTGTTGGGATTCGCCTTGGCGTAGGCCACCAGTTCCTTGACGCTGTCCACCTTGACCGATGGCCCCACCTCCAGCACCACGGAGGACGCCCCCAACATGCTGATCCCCGTGAAGTCCTTGGTCGGATCGAACGGCATTTTCGGGTAGACGAACGGATTGAGCGCGTTCGTGGATATCGCGCCAAAACCGATGACGTAGCCGTCCGGCGCGGCCTTGGCGACGGCGTCCATGCCGATGTTGCCGCCCGCGCCGGGACGGTTCTCGACGATGACCGGTTGACCAAGCTTCTCGGCGACCTTCTGGCCTGCCGTGCGCGCGACCAGATCCGTCGTGCCGCCGGCCGTGTACGGCACGATGAAGGTGATGGGCTTGGCCGGATAGCCGGCGGCGTGCGCAGGCACAGCGCACTGGATCAGCGCCAGCGCGGCCAGGCCGCGCAGCGCATTGTGGGTGTAGCGATGCATGATGTCTCCCTCCCGTTTGTCGTTGTGTACGGGTAGCGCATCTTATCGCCGGACTTCGCCGTCGCCCAGCCGCGATCCGCCTCGCTTGTTCCGCCAGGTATCAAATCATGTTCCGCCGCGGGCGTTTATCGTCCGCGCGCCCGCTCCTATAGTTCGTCTCACTGTCTGAGCGCGCAGGCACCCTCAAATGCCAAACCGGAGTATTGAAATGTCGAACAAGACTGTAGTGATCACGGGCGCGTCCAGCGGAATCGGATTTGCTTTGGCGCAGGCGTATCTGCGCCGTGGCGATAACGTTGTGGGCAACGCCCGCAGCCAGCAAGGATTGGATGCGGCCGCCGAGCGCCTGGCGCAGGAAGGCCTGGGCTTGCCCGACCGCTTCCTGGCCGTGGCCGGCGACATCGCCCTGGCCAGCACCGCCCGCGATATCGTGCGGCAGGCCACCGAGCGGTTCGGCCGCATCGATGTGCTGGTCAACAATGCCGGGATCTTCATACCCAAGCCCCTGGGCGACTACACCGATGAAGACCTGGACCGCATCATCGACACCAACCTGAAGGGCTTCTTCCACATCACCCAGCAAGCCGCCGCGCACATGTCCGAATACCGCGACGGCCACATCGTCAACATCACGGCCAGCATCGCCATGCAGCCCAGCAGCCGCGTCCCGGCGCTGCTGCCCGTGCTGATCAAGGGCGGCCTGAATCACGCCACCCGCGCGTTGGCGATCGAATTGTCGGACCGGAACATCCGCGTCAACGCGGTGGCGCCCGGCATCATCGAGACGCCCATGCACGATCCGGCCACGTTCGGCTTCCTGAATTCGCTGCAGCCCGCCGGCCGGATGGGCAAGGTGGAGGACATTGTCGGCGCGGTCACCTACCTGACCGATTCGGCCTACACCACCGGCGCGATCCTTCCGGTCGATGGCGGCGCCGCTGCGGGTCATTGGTAGCATCACCACGAACGCCCGCCCCGCGGCGGGCGTCCTCACATCGAGAGACCCACCATGTCCATTGAAGCCAGACTGGCCGAACTTGGCCTGACCCTTCCGCCCGCGCCCCAGCCGCTGGGCCAGTACACCGCCGTCAGCCAGGCGGGCGACCTGCTTTTCATCTCTGGCCAATTGCCGCTGCGCGACGGGCGCGTGGTGTGGCAGGGCCAAGTCGGCGCGGAGCTTACCGTCGATCAGGGCCGGCAGGCCGCGGAACTTGCCGCGCTGAACGTGCTGGCGCAGATCCGCCAGCACGCCGGCAGCTTCGACCGGTTGGACCATCTGGTCCGCGTCGAAGGCTATGTGGCCAGCGCGCCAGGCTTTCTGGATCAGCCTAACGTGCTGGATGGCGCATCTGGCCTCTTTGCGCGGGTGCTCGGCGAGAAGGCCGGCCACGCGCGCACCGCCAATTCTGTCGCGCAGCAGCCGGGCAACGCGGCGGTGATCCTGGTGGTGATCGCACAGTTGAAAGGCGACTGACCCCGCTCAGTCCGCCAGCTTGTCGACCAGGAAATCAACGAATGCCCGCACCCGGCGCGATACGTGCCGGGCATGCGGGTACAGCAACACGAACGGCCGGGTGCTGCCGCCATACTGCGCCAGCACCTCGGTCAGCCTGCCCTCGCGCAGATCGTCTTCGACCACGAAGCGATACGTCTGGAACAGGCCCGCGCCCGCCCGGGCCAGCGTCACGCCGCCGAGCACGTCCTCGCCCGTGCCATAGGCGCCGTCGGTCACGAGGTCGACCGCTTCGCCATCCACCTGAAACGTCCACGGAATGCGCCGCCCGCTGCTGGGCCGGTCGAACTGGATGCAATCGTGCGCGGCCAGATCCTCCAGCGCTTGCGGCGTGCCGCGCCGGCGCAAGTAATCCGGCGTACCGACCACCACCAGCTCGGCGTCCTCCAGCTTGCGCGCGATCAGCGCCGAGTCGTCGGGCGCGCGCCCGCGCACCGACAGGTCATAGCCGTCATCGGCAAAGTCGACATTGCGGTTGCTGATATGAACGTGCACGTCGACGTTGGGATACTTGTCGCGAAACGCGGGCAGCAGCGGCAGGACGCGGTAATGCGCATAGGGCGTGGGCAGGCTGATGCGCAGGCGCCCAGCGGCGCCCTGCCCGCCCACCTGGCGTTCGGCGTCGACCAGTTGCGCAATGGCCGGGCGCACCTGCTCGAAATAGGCGCGCCCTTCGTCGCTCAGCCGGATATGCCGGGTGCGGCGCACGAACAACAAGATGCCCAGCCGCGCCTCCAGCCGCGAGACGCTGCGGCTGACGGCTGCCGGCGTGACGCCCGCGGCATTGGCGGCGGCGGTGAAGCTGCTGAGTTCCGCCGCCAGGCAGAACATCTCGATGCTGCCCAGCTGCAGATCGTCAAAGTGGCGCGTCATGCGGGTCCCTGCCGTGAAGACCGGGCGGCGGGACCGTCCGGCCGCCCATGCGCGTCAGCGCCCCAACACATCGATGATGCGCTGGGCGATGTACTGGCCGTGAGTTTCCAGCGCGAAGTGGCCGGTGTCCAGCAGTTCGACCACGGCATCCGGATTGTCGCGGCGATAGGCCTCGGCGCCCGGCGGAATGAAGAACGGATCGTTGCGGCCCCAGATCGCCAAAGTAGGCACCTTGGTCTGACGGAAGAACGCCTGGAACGCCGGGTATTGCGTCAGGTTGTTCGCATAGTCCAGGAACAGGTCGAGCTGGATGTCCTTGTTGCCCGGCCGTTCCATCAAGGCCGCGTCCAGCGTATAGCCTTCGGGCGCCACGCTGTCCGGATCGGCCACGCCGTGCACGTACTGCCACTTGGTGCCTTCGAAATTCAGGATCGCGTCGTGGATGGTCTGGCGATTGGCGGGCGACGGATCGTTCCAGTAGGCGCGGATGGGCGCCCACGCGTCGCCCAGGCCGTCGAGGTAAGCGTTGCCGTTCTGCGAAACCAGGCCGGTCACGCGCTCGGGGTGCGCCACCGCCAGCCGCAATCCGGTCGGCGCGCCGTAGTCGAAGAAATACATCGCGTAGCGGGTCAGCCCCAATTCGTCGACAAACGCTTCCAGCGACTTGGCCAGGTTGTCGAAGGTGTAGCGGTAGCCGCGCTCGGCCGGGACTTCAGTGAAGCCGAAGCCGGGCAGATCGGGCGCGATGACGCGAAAGTGCGCAGCAAGTTGCGGGATGACGTTGCGGAACTGGTGCGACGACGTGGGAAAGCCGTGCAGCAGCAAAAGCACGGGCGCCTGCGGGTTGCCGGCTTCGCGATAGAAAAAGCGCAGGCCGTCGGCTTGCGCATGGCGGTAATGGACGGTGTTGTCGGGCTGGGCGTTCATGAGGATCTCCGGTATTCGGGCAAGGAATGACGATGGGGTTTCGACGCTTCACGGCACAGTCTACGCATTTCGCGTAACCTGTCAACACCGCGCTTACCGGTTACTAAAGATCGGGTCACTGAGCGATGCGTTCCCGCAACCTGTCATTGCGGCGAGCCCTACCCCCAAATCACCCCGCCAGCCATGAAAAAACCCGGCGTGAGCCGGGCTGGGAACCATCGATCGTTGTCATTTCGCCTTGGCGCCGGCGTCCGCCGCCTCGCGCTGCCGGAACGCCGCCACCTTATGCCGGTTACCGCACAAGGCCATGCTGCACCAGCGCCGCTTGTGCGACCGCGTCCGGTCGTAGAACCACAGCGAGCACGCATCGCTTTCGCACTTGCGCACCAATCCAAAATCGCCATGCGCAAGCAGATCGGCCGCCGCCTCGGCCACTGGCAGCAACCATTGCTCCGCCGTTTGCGAGGGATAACGGCGCGACATCAGCAGGCTGCCATCGTCTGCTGGCGCAAGCTCGAGGTGACTGCCACCGGCCGCCAGCGCGCGATTCAGCGCGGAAAGCGCCAACGGCGCCTGCGCCTTGCGCTGGGCGACCAAATCCCGAACGGTTTCGCGCAGGTCGCGCGCGCTTGCCAGCAGACCGGACGGCGCGTCGCCCTGCGCGGCGGAGACACCTGCAAGCGCCAGCCAGCCCACCACATCCGCGTCGGACTGCCATCGGTCGACCGGACCGGCACTGCTCTGCTCGACGGTGTTGATCATGTCCAGGACGACGTGGTCGCCCAGTTGTCGGAATTCGGGTGCGTGGCTGGTGTTCATGGTGATCTCCGGCGCCAGTGTAACCCTCAAAAATAAACAATAAAAGTTACACAAGCAGGCGGCGGCATGACGCCCCCCTCACGCACCGTCATCCCGCCCCGCTCAGTTGCGGGCTTCCGGCAGCGGGATGTACTCGGTCTCGTCACCGGGCACGATCTGATCGAAGCGCGTGCGCTGCCAATCCTGCTTGGCCTGCTCGATGCGGTCCTTGCTGCTGGACACGAAGTTCCACCAGACGAAGCGCGGGCCGTCGAGCGGCTCGCCGCCCAGCACTGCGAACCGCGCAGCCGTCCTGGCGCGGATCTGCACCGGCTTGCCCGGGGCAAACACGACCAGGCGCCCGCTTTCGTAGGTCTGGCCATCGATTTCGACCTCGCCCCGCGCCAGGTAGGCCGCGCGCTCTTCATGTTCAGCCGGCAGCACCGTGGTGGCGCCGGCCTGCAGTTGCAGGTCGCCATAAAACAGGGGCGACAGCGTCTTGACCGACGACGTCTTGCCGAACAGCGAACCGGCCACGACCTGGGCGCGCACGCCCTCGCCTTCGATCACCGGCTGCGCATCGAGCCCGTAGTGCGTGAACCCCGGATCGGTCTCTTCGTGCGCCTTGGGCAGCCCGACCCAGATCTGCAGGCCACAGAGGCGCTGCGGCGCAAGCCGGCTTTCCGGCGAGGAGCGTTCGGAATGGACGATCCCGCGGCCGGCCGTCATCCAGTTCACTTCGCCCGGCAGAATGGTCTGCGTGTGGCCCGCGCCGTCGCGGTGGACCATGGAGCCTTCGTACAGGTAGGTCACGGTGGACAGCCCGATATGCGGGTGCGGCCGCACGTCGATGCCGGCGCCAACGTCAAAGTCCGCCGGTCCCATCTGGTCCAGGAACACGAACGGACCCACGCTGCGGCGTTGCATGGAAGGAATGGCGCGGCGGACGGAAAACCCGCCCAAGTCGCTGGTGCGCGGCACCACAACGGTTTCGATCTGGCTTTCGCCGGCTTGGGACAGGGTCGACATGGTGCAATGCTCCGCAATAGGTAGGCCTGGGGCCATCTTAATGGCCTCGCGGCCGGTATTGTGTGAAACCGGGCGGATTCCAGGATCCGCCCGGGGGTTGGCGTCAGGCCAGGTCGAACACCAGCACTTCGGCGTCCTTGCCGCCCGACACCTCGACGCTGCCGGCGTCGGTGATCGCCACGGCGTCACCGGCATTCAGCGCAGCGCCGTTGACCGTCACGCTGCCACGGGCCACGTGGACCCAGGCGCGGCGGCCGGCAGCCAGGGGCAGCGAGGCCGACTCGTTGCCGTCGAACAGACCGGCGTACAGACGGGCGTCCTGATGGATCGTCATCGACCCGTCAGCGCCGTCGCCCGTCACCAGGGCTTGCAGACGGCCGCGCTTTTGCTCATCGCTGAACGCGCGCTCTTCGTATTCCGGCGCGATGCCGGTCACGTTCGGCTCGATCCAGATCTGCAGCATGTGCGTTTCGGCATCGGCCCGCGGGTTGAACTCGGAGTGCATCACGCCGCGGCCGGCGCTCATGCGCTGGACGTTGCCCGGCTGGATTTCCGAGCCGCTGCCCATGCTGTCCTTGTGGGCGATGGCGCCGTTCAGCACGTAGGTGATGATCTCCATGTCCCGGTGGCCGTGCGTGCCGAAGCCGCGGCCGGCCGCGATGCGGTCGTCATTGATGACGCGCAGCGCGCCGAAGCCCATGTGAGCCGGATCGTAGTAGTTGGCGAAGGAGAAGGTGTGGAACGAATCGAGCCATCCATGGTTGGCGTGACCCCGTTCGGCAGCGCGGCGGATCGTAAGCATCTTGAACTCCTGTTTCAATAATATGAATGATTTGGGGGTGTATCCTGGCTGGCTTTCTGCCTCGCCGTTTGTCTGCATCCCCGGCATGAGTGGTATTCTGCGCGCCCTGCCGCTCGGTTTTGGCGCTATATTTTGATGACTTCGTTCAAATTATTTGAATGCCCAACCTCATCGCCCTGCCATGCAGCCCATCACCCCTGAACTCCTTGTCCTCGTCGACGCGATCGCGCGCCACGGCAGCTTTGCCAAGGCGGCGCGCGAACTGGGTAAGGTGCCCTCCGCAGTCACCTATTCCATTCGAAAGCTCGAAGACGGCCTGGACGTGCTGCTGTTCGACCGCTCGGGGCATCGTGCGCTGCTGACCCCGGCGGGCGAGGCGCTGCTCAAAGATGGAAGGCATCTGTTGCAGTCGCTGGACGAGCTGGCCAGCCGGGTCAAGCGCATCGCCACGGGATGGGAAGTGCAGCTGCGCATCGCCGTCAGCGCGGTGATTCCATGGCGGCCCATCTACGACCTGATCGACGAATTCCATGCGGTGGGCAGCGCCACGACGCTGCGCTTTTCCACCGAGGTGTTGAGCGGCAACTGGGATGCCTTGACGTCCGGCCGCGCCGACCTGGTGATCGGCGCGGGCGCGGCGGGCGAACCCACGGGCCCGTACCGCTCGCAGGCCATCGGCGTGATGCAGTTCGGATTTTGCGTGGCGGCGAATCACCCGCTGGCCTCGCTGCCGCAGCCGCTCAGCCGCGCGGACGTCACGCGCTATTGCGCCGTGGTGATTGCCGATACCTCGCGCAACCTGCCCGTGCAGTCGCGCGGCATTCTGTCGGAGCAGCCGACGCTGGTGATGCCGTCAATGCAGGCCAAGATCGACGCGCAGGTGCGCGGCCTGGGTTGCGGCTATCTGCCGCTGACGCTGGCTGCCCCTTACCTTGCGCAGGGGTTGCTGGTGGTGTGCGAAACGGATGAAGGCATGTCCCTGACGGAACACGTGGCGTACGCGTGGCGGGCGGAGCCGCCGGGCGAGGCCATGAAGTGGTGGCTGCAGAAACTGAAGTCGCCGCGCCTGTGCGAAAGCCTGCTCGGCATGTAGGCCGGACCGAGCTCACATGCGCTCGGGTCCGGAACCGGCCCGCTGCCGGGCCGGCGCCGGATTGGCTATTCGTCTTCGATGCCCAGCTCGCGCAGCTTGCGCGTGATGGTATTGCGGCCGATCCCCAGGCGCGATGCGGCTTCCACGCGGCGGCCGCGGCTGGCATCCAGCGCGCTTTGCAGCAGGATCTTCTCGAACTGGCGCGTCAGCGTCGCCATGACTGCCGGCTCACCGCGCTCCAGCCGGTATTGCGCATCGCGCAGCAGCGAATCCTGCCAGTTGCGCGGCGCGCCGTCTTCGGCCGGTTCCGCGGGGTGGGCGCCCGACTGCACCACCGTCCCCACGCCGGCCATCGGCATCGCGGGCCGCATGGGCGCGGCGCCGGATTGCGGCTGATGTTCCATGGCCCGGATCTCGGGCGGCAGGTCGATGCGGTCCACCGTCTGGCCCGGCGCCATCACCGTCAGCCAATGGCAGAAGTTCTCAAGCTGACGCACGTTGCCCGGGAAGTCGAACTTGGTCAGCACGGCCAGCGCCTCGGGCGTCAGCCGCTTGACGGGCACGCCCAGCGTGCGGGCGCTGGCGGTCAGGAAGTGCTGCGCCAACGCGGGGATGTCTTCGACCCGCTCGCGCAGCGGCGGCAGCCGCAGCCGGATCACGTTCAGGCGGTGAAACAGGTCTTCCCGGAACAGACCCTGCTCGACCCGCTGCTCCAGCGGCTGGTGCGTGGCGGCCACGATGCGCACGTCGACGCGCACAGGCTGCGCGCCGCCGACGCGGTAAAAGCTGCCCTCGGCCAGCACGCGCAACAGACGCGTCTGCAGCTCGATCGGCATGTCGCCGATTTCGTCCAGGAACAGCGTGCCGCCGTGCGCCTCTTCGAAGCGGCCGCGGCGCAGGTTGTTGGCGCCCGTGAATGCGCCGCGCTCGTGGCCAAACAGTTCGGCCTCCAGCAGGTCTCGAGGAATGGCCGCGGCGTTCAGCGCCACGAACGGTCCGCTGGCGCGCACCCCGTGGCCGTGCAGCGCGCGAGCTACGAGTTCCTTGCCGGTGCCGGACTCGCCGGTGATCAGGACGGTGACCTTGGACTGCGCCAGCCGGCCGATCGCGCGAAAGACTTCCTGCATCGCGGTGGACGACGATTGCGTCATCATCCAGCGCTCGTTGTTCTGCGCGGCTTCGCCCTGCCCGTCCGGGCTTTCGGGCTGGGCCGATTCCTGCATGGCGCGCTGGATCAGCGCGACGGCCTCGTTCACGTCGAACGGCTTGGCCAGGTAATCGAACGCGCCGCCCTGGAAGGCGGAAACCGTGCTGTCCAGATCGGCAAAGGCGGTCATCACGATGACCGGCAGACCGGGATGCCGTTCCTTCAGCTGGCGCAACAGCTCAAGGCCATTGCCGCCGGGCATGCGGATATCCGACACCAGCGCCACGGGCGTTTCTCGCGAAAGCGCCTCGAGCACGTCGGCCGATTGGGAAAAACTGCGGGTGGTGACGCCAGCGCGGGCCAGGGCCTTTTCGAGGACCCAGCGGATGGCCTGGTCGTCGTCGACGATCCATACGGGTTTCATCAGTTTGCGGGCTCCATCGGGAGGACCAGGCGAAACTCGGTGCGCCCCGGTCGGGATTCAAATTCGATGATGCCGCCGTGCTGTTGCACGAAGTCCTGCGCCAGGCTCAAGCCCAGGCCGGTGCCGCCAGCCCTGGCCGTGACCAGCGGGTGGAAGATGCGGTCACGGATGTGGTCCGGCACGCCCGGACCGTTGTCGATGATGGACAGCACAAGCGCCAGGCGGTGCTGCCGGTGCGCCAGCATGACCTGCCGCGCGACGCGGGTGCGCAACGTCACGACGCCGGGCTCGGTCTGCGGGCCTTGCGGCCGCGCCACCAGTTCCTGCGCGGCGTTGCGCGCCACGTTGAGCACGGCCTGCATCAGGCGGGCGGCGTCGCCCTTCAGGTCCGGCACCGAGGCGTCGTAGTCGCGCTGGATCGTGACGTCGTTGCGGAACTCGGCCTGGATCAGCGCGCAGACGCGCTCGCAGATTTCATGGATGTTCACCGGCCGCGCATTGAGCGGCACACGTTGCGGACCGCTCAGGCGGTCCACCAGCGCCTGCAGGCGGTCGGCTTCGGAAATGATGACCTGGGTGTATTCGGCCAGGGCTGCACTGGGCAGCTCGGCTTCCAGCAGTTGCGCGGCGCCGCGCAGTCCGCCCAGGGGATTCTTGACTTCATGCGCCAGGTTGCGCAGCAGTTCGCGGTGGGCTTCGATCTCGTCCACCAGACGGTGATTGCGGTCGGCCAGCACGCGCTGCTCGATTTCGCGCGTCTCGATCAGCACCGGCCAACGCTGGCCGGTCAGTCCCACGGTCGTCACGGCGACTTCCACGGATTCGGCGGCGCGACGCAACGAGGCCAGTTGCCTTACGTCGGCGTACCTGCCGCCCGCGGCGCGGTCGATGGATGACTGGATATTTTCGGGGTTGTCGAACAGGGTGGCGGCGGAATGCCCGCCCAGTTGCTTGCGCGAACGGCCGAACAGGTCCTCGGCGGCTGCGTTGGCGTATTCGATGTGGCCGCGCTCGTTGACCAGGAAAACTGATGTGGCTAGCAGATCGAGAGCTTCAACATTCATTTTCAACGTACCCGAATGGACAGGGGAAAGCGGAACGCGTCCGCGACGGGCGCGCCAACCCGGCGCCCTGCCCGCCGGCGCGGGGCCGGGCGGGCAATTCGTCGGGCGGCTACCTGGTGGTGCGCGTGGTGTGGGCCTTGTTGCTGCCTACCTCATCGCGCTCCCCCCAGCCACGGCCTCAAACCATCAGAGGCTGTAGTACATGTCGAATTCGACCGGGTGCGTCGTCATGCGCAGACGCGTCACATCGGCCATCTTCAGGTCGATGTAGGCGTTGAGCATGTCGTTGCTGAACACGCCGCCACGGGTCAGGAACTCGCGATCCTTGTCCAGGGATTCCAGCGCTTCTTCCAGCGAGGCGCAGACGGTCGGGATCTTCGCGTCTTCTTCCGGCGGCAGGTCGTACAGGTTCTTGTCGGCCGGATCGCCCGGGTGGATCTTGTTCTGGACGCCGTCCAGGCCGGCCATCATCAGGGCCGAGAAAGCCAGGTACGGGTTGGCCAGGGGGTCCGGGAAGCGCGCTTCGACGCGGCGGCCCTTCGGGTTGCCGACGTACGGAATGCGGATCGAAGCCGAACGGTTGCGGGCCGAGTAGGCCAGCTTCACGGGCGCTTCGAAGTGCGGGACGAGGCGCTTGTACGAGTTCGTGCCCGGGTTGGTGATGGCGTTCAGGGCCTTCGCGTGCTTGATGATGCCGCCGATGTAGTACAGGGCAAACTCGGACAGACCGGCGTAGCCGTTGCCCGCGAACAGGTTCTGGCCGTCCTTCCAGATGGACTGGTGGACGTGCATGCCGGAGCCGTTGTCGCCAACGATGGGCTTGGGCATGAACGTGGCGGTCTTGCCGTAGGCGTGGGCCACGTTGTGCACGACGTACTTGACGATCTGGGTCCAGTCGGCGCGCTGCACCAGGGTGCTGAACTTGGTGCCGATTTCGAGCTGGCCGGGGGCAGCCACTTCGTGGTGGTGCACTTCAACCGGCACGCCCATCTGTTCCATCAGCAGGCACATTTCCGAACGCATGTCCTGGAACGAGTCGACCGGCGGAACGGGGAAGTAGCCGCCCTTCACGCCCGGACGGTGGCCGGTGTTGCCGCCTTCGAACTCCAGGCCGGTGGACCACGGCGCTTCTTCGGACTTGATCTTGACGAACGTGCCCGACATGTCGGTGTTCCAGGTCACGCCGTCGAACACGAAGAATTCGGGTTCCGGACCGAAGTAGGCGGTGTCGCCCAGGCCGGAGGACTTCAGGTAGGCTTCGGCGCGCTTGGCCAGCGAGCGCGGGTCGCGGTCATAGCCCTTCAGGTCCGACGGTTCCACCACGTCGCACGACAGGATCAGCGTCGGCTCTTCGCGGAACGGATCCAGGTTGGCGGTGGCGCAGTCGGGGATGAGGAGCATGTCGGAGGCTTCAATGCCCTTCCAGCCCGGGATCGACGAACCGTCGAAAGCCTGCCCGCTTTCCAGCTTGTCTTCATCGATAGCGGTGGTGGGCACGGAAACGTGGTGCTCACGGCCAACCGTATCGGTAAAGCGGAAATCCACGAATTTCACTTCGTTATCGGCGATCTGTTTCAGGACGTCTTTCGGGCTTGCCATGTCATCTCCATTAGATAAAAGGGTCGAGGGCTTTGCCCGTCGACTGGCATAAAAGAAGGAAGCAATAAGCGTGCCAGGTTTAGCCCCGGTATTCCCGGGGGGAGGCAGGTCAATCTTGGGGAAATGTAGCACCACTATGGTGCAAAAGGTGGGGCATGTCTGCCCCATCCTGGTGCTTGCACCTTACAGGAACATTTCCTGAAGGTCATTGAGGAAGCGCCAGCCCAGCGGCGTTGCGCGCAGGCGGGTGGGATCGGCGTCGAGCAGGCCCCGTTTCGAGGCTGCCTCCAATTGGTGCGCAATGACGGCAAGCGACAAACCGGTGCGTTCGTTGAATGTCGTGGCGGCCACGCCCGCTTTCAGGCGCAAGGCGTTGAGCATGAACTCGAATGGCAGTTCGTCCGGACCGACCTGCCGGCTTTCGGCCAGATGGCTGCCATCGCGCGCCATGGCGGCCTGCATCCACGAATCCGGACTGCGCAGACGCGACTCGCGCACGATGCGGTCGTGAAACGACAGCTTGCCGTGCGCCCCCGGGCCGATGCCCAGATAGTCGCCGAACTCCCAGTAATTCATGTTGTGGCGGCAGCGGGCGCCCGGCTTGGCGTAAGCCGACACCTCGTAGCGCGCCAGTCCCGCTGCGGCCAGTTCGGCTTCCACCGCGTCCTGCATGGCTGCGCTGGTGTCGTCATCCGGCAGGTCTTCGGGCGGAAACTTCGCGAAGACGGTGTTCGGCTCCATCGTCAGGTGATACAGCGACAGGTGCTCGGTGCCGAACGAAATCGCCTGCCGCAGATCGGCCGTACAGGCCTCCAGCGTCTGGCCGGGCAATGCGAACATCATGTCCAGATTGACCCGGGCCGCCGCCTGTTGCGCCATGTCGATGGCCGCGCGCGCCTGGTTGGCATCGTGGATGCGGCCCAGTTTCTTCAACTGCGCATCGTCAAAGCTCTGGATGCCCAGCGAAAACCGCGTGACGCCGCTGGCCGCGTAGTCACGGAAGCGGCCCGCCTCGGCCGTGCCGGGGTTGGCCTCCATCGTGATTTCGGCGTCCGGCCACAGGTTCAGATACGCCCGAAGCATTGCCAGCAGCTCATCCAGACCGGCCGCCGACAACAGGCTGGGCGTGCCGCCCCCGATAAAGACGGAAATCACCTGCCTGCCCCAGATGGACGGCAGCGACTGCTCGAGGTCGCTGCGCAGCGCATCCAGATAGGCGCGTTCGGGAATTTCACCCGGCGCGGCATGCGAGTTGAAATCGCAGTACGGGCACTTGCGCACGCACCACGGCACGTGGACGTAGACCGACAGCGGCGGCAGGCTGGTCAGCGTGGCGCCCGCGGGAACAACGAGGCGTGACTTGGTCGCGCCCATATCGTTGCGGATGGGAATGGTGATGGACATGCGGAAAAATTCCTGGCGCCTTGGCGGCGCCGTGGTCAAGCGTGGCTGAGCTTGCTGAGCAGCTCGCGCAGCGCCCGGGCGCGATGGCTGACCCGGTTCTTTTCGTCGGGATCCAGCGACGCGGCGGTCAACGCCATGTCGGGCAGATAGAAGTGCGGATCGTAGCCAAAGCCATTGGCGCCTTCCGGCACGTCGATGATCTCGCCGTGCCAGAGGCCTTCGCCGATCAGCGGACGCGGGTCGTTCTCGGAACGCACCAGCGCCAGGACCGCCACATACCAGGCACTGCGATCGGCGACGGAGGCCAGGTTGCGCACGAGCAATGCGTTGTTGGCCGCATCGGACTTTTCGCCGCCGTGCATCTTGGCATAGCGCGCGGAATAGACGCCGGGCGCGCCGTCCAGCGAGGCCACGCACAGGCCCGAGTCGTCCGCCAGCGCAGGCAATCCGGTCAGCCGGCTGGCATGGCGCGCCTTGGCGAGGGCGTTTTCCACGAACGTGACGTGCGGCTCTTCGGCTTCCGGCACGCCGAGGTCGCCCTGCGGCACCAGTTCGATGCCCAGCGGCGCAAACAAGGCAGAAAACTCGCGCAGCTTGCCGGCGTTGTTGGACGCCAGGACAACGCGGCGCAGGGAGTCGGGAATCTTGGGGGAAGTCATAGGCCGGATTGTATAGGGCGTGGCCCACGGCGGGCGGGCATCCCACGATATTGGCGTGGGTACCACGAACGTGAGAATTCGTTGTTGACACGGATGTAACAGCGACTGAAGATTGCACGTCACGACATGGCGCAACAACGCAGACATATTTTGTTGTCAATATGACCGATCTTGTCACTGATCGTTTCTCAATGCCCCGGCGATGAACTCCATTCACGCTTTGCCACGGCCCGCCGCGGCCCGTGCTCCGCTCAATCTCCCGGGCGGAGCGCCCGCCCACGCCAGCCTGGCTGGCATTCTGCGCGAAAGATTATTGCGGCCGCGCTTCCAACCGGTGGTCGACCTGTCGCACAGCCGCATCTACGGCCACGAAAGCCTGATCCGCGGCCCCGCCGACACCCCCTTGCACTTTCCCGACGCCCTATTCGCCGAAGCGCGCCGCCAGGGGCTGCACCCGCAGCTTGAACTGGCCAGCTTTCGCGCGGGCGCGCGGGGATTCGAACAGAACGACGCCGCCGGCAAGCTGTTCCTGAACCTGTCCGGCTCCGCCCTGCTCCATTACTGGACCCTCTGGGGCCACGACATGCCCGGCAGGCTGCTTAAGGACTGCGCATTGGAGCCGGCCAGCATCGTCGTGGAACTGACTGAACAGGATCCG
>DMTA01000382.1 GCA_003454835.1 Achromobacter sp.
CCCAGCACGCCCAGGCGCTTGCCGGCCAGCGGCTCGGGCATGGCCGTCTGCCACATGCCGCGGCGCATGGCGGCGTCTTCGGCGGGCAGGTGCTTGAAGAGACCCAGGATGTGCGCCCACGCGAGTTCCGCCGTGGCCGTGTTGGCGTCGGCACTGCCCGGCGCGCCGGACACGACGATGCCCTGTGCGGTGCAGGCCTGCATGTCGATGGCGTTGTTGCGCATGCCGGTGGTGACCAGGAGGCGCAGCTTGGGCAGGGCGCGGATGCGCGCGGCGGGAAATGGCGTGCGCTCGCGCATGGCGACGATCACGTCGAAGGGCTCGAGCGTGGCCTCGACCTGGTCGTCGGGAATGAAGTTGTTGAAGATCTGCACCTCGGCGTCACCGCCCAGCGAGGTCCAGTCCGCATAGCGCCGGGCTACGTCGTGGTAATCGTCGAGTATTGCGATTTTCAAGTCTTGTCTCCGGGAGGGATGGCGCTTGCCGCGCCCCCCTTTCCCGGGCCGGCGCGACGTGCGCCGGTCAGTTCAAACGGGCCTTGAGCTGGTCCAACGGCAGCGCGCCGCTGATGCGCGAGCCGTCGGCAAAGAACAGTGTCGGCGTGCCGCGCACCATCAGTTGCTGGCCAAGCTCCAACAGCTTGTCTTCGGGCACGTCGCAATCGGCGTTGGGCGGCGTCTTGCCGCGCAGCATCCAGTCGTCCCAGGTATTGCCCTGGTCCTTGGCGCACCAGACATTGCGCACTTTGACCTTCGAGTCCGGCGACAGGATGGGATAGAGGAAGGTGTAGACGGTCAGGTTATCCACATCTTCGAGCGTCTTGCGCAACTGTTTGCAGTAGCCGCAGTTGGGGTCTTCGAAGATCGCGACCTTGCGCGAGCCGTTGCCCTTGACCTGCTTGATCGCCAGGTCCAGCGGCAGTTGGTCGAACGTGACGGCGCTGAGCTTTTCCTGGGATTCGCGGGTGACGTCGCGGCGCGTGGCGGCGTCGATCAGCGGACCTTCCATGACCCACGTCACGCCTTCGTCGGTGTAGATCAGGTCCATGCCGAGCTGCACTTCAAACAGGCCATACGGCGTGCGGCGCACGGTCGTGACGTTCATGCCGGAAAAGCGCTGCTGAAAGCGTTCCTTGACGGCGGCCGACTGCGGATCGAGTTCGGTGGTGGAGACGCTTTTTTCGCCTTTGGCCGCCTGCCCCACGGACTGCGTGGAAACGGACTTTGCGCCCTGCGCGTGGGCCGTGGCGGACAAGCCGATGCCCGCGGCGAGGAAACAGGCCGCCAACGTGGCGGGAATGCGGAATTTCATCGGTACTCCTGGTCTTGTCAGTCGTGTGCTCAGCCGGAAAGCGTAACCGATCCGGGACGGGCGGCGCGGCAGGCGGCGGGTGGGCGGATCCGTATCAGACGGGCGCCGGCCGCAACAGGTTCCGCCGGCGCCAAGGCCGGGCCGAATCGGGCCAGGTTTGGCCGAATCGGGCCGAATCAGGCCAGGTTAGGCCGAATCGGGTCGAATCGGGCCGGATTTGTCCGAGTTGGCCCGGGTTGGGCCGGGTCAGCCCTAATTGGCCGACGCCCCCGCGATCAGCCGACGCTTGATCAGCGGCGCACCCTCGACCCAATGCATGCCGGCATTGCGCAGCCAGACAAGCGGCGTCGCCTTCGATCCGAACAGCTTGTGCAGGCCATCCGTGGCCAACCGCATGGCCAGGACCGGTTCGGCGCGCGCCCGCTGGTAGCGGTGCAGCACGCGCAGGTCGCCGGCCTGCCGGTAGGGTTCGCGCTCGGCGACGATGCGGGCCAGCGCCTCGACGTCGCCCAGCCCCAGGTTCAGGCCCTGCCCCGCCAGCGGATGCAGGCGGTGCGCCGCGTCTCCGGCCAGCGCGATGCCGGGCGCCACCATCTGGGCGCGCTCCAGTGTCAACGGAAAGCCGTGCAGCTTGCTGCGGACCTTCAGGCGGCCCAGCCGCCCTTCGGCTGCCTCGGCCAGTAGCGCCTCCAGGCGGGCGGTTTGCGCTTCCTGCGGCAGTTCCAGCAGTTGCCGGGCCAGTTCGCTACGCATGGACCACACCATGGAAACCTGCGGACCGTCCGCGGTATCCGGCAGCGGCAGCAGCGCCAGCACGCCGTCGTCTCGGAACCATTGGATCGCCGTGCCCTGGTGCGGCAGTTCCGCGTCCAGATGCACGACGAGTCCGGTGTCGTTGTAGGACTGGGCTTCGTGCTTCAGCCCAGCGGCCTCGCGCAGCGGCGAGGCCGCGCCATCGGCGCCGACGAAGAGTTCGGCCTGGATGCGTGCGCCGCTTTCGGTGTCGACCGCGCCGTTCTGATAACCGATGCAGCGGTCTTCCAGCCAGGCGATGCCGAACATGCGCACGGCCTGGATCAGGACGCGCTCGATCTCGCCGGATTCGACGATCCAGGCCAGTTGCGGCAGCGCGGCCTGCCAGGCATTGAGGTTGACCTGGCCGTCCGCGTCGCCGTGGATTTCCATGGCCTGCACCGGCATCAGCCGCGACGCGGGCATGGCGTCCCACACGCCGATGTCGGCCAGAAAGCGCTGGCTGGCGGGCGAAATGGCGTAGACGCGGGGGTGATAGCGGTTGGGATCGGCGGGCGGCGCGGCGGCGCGCGGCGCCAGGACGGCCACACGCT
>DMTA01000213.1:0-173 GCA_003454835.1 Achromobacter sp.
TCACCCGTCTCGACGTCGTAGCGTGCAAAGGCCTCGAAGGCGCCCGGCTGCGGCGTTTCGCCCGGCCGCGGATCCCGCAGCCCGGCATAACAGAACCGCGTGCGCCGGCCCAGCCACGCGTCGTTGACCCGGCCGAACTCGCAGGGCTGGTCGTCCAGCGTCTGGTCGTCCAC
>DMTA01000213.1:345-3288 GCA_003454835.1 Achromobacter sp.
TCCAGCGTCTGGTCGTCCACGCGTCCGCTTGCCATGTCGATGCGCAGCCGGTGCATTTCCAGCCGCTTGCGCGACGCGGGCCCGTAGCCATCGTGCCAAGGCAGCACGGCTTCGATCACGTTGCCGTCCACGTAGGCATTGGCGACGTGCCAATTGAAGAAGGGGGCGGCTTCGATCCACCGGATCTGCGCCGCGTCGGTGCAGTCGCGCGGCACCAGCAGCACCTGGGTGCCGCGTTGCGGCTCCCAGCCGGGCGCCGCCGGTCCGCGGCTGAAGTCGAAAACCAGCGGGCAGACAAACGCCACGACGTGGGTGGCGGTCAGGCCGATATCGTGGACCAGCGCCGGCCAGGGCGCTGAAAACGCCACTTGCCGGTCCACCCGGCCCGTGGCGTCGAGCCGCATGTACTCAAGCGTGCCCGCCATCAGGTCGTAATTGATCGCCAGCATTTCCCCGGTCAGCGGGTCGACCTTGGGATGCGCGGAGAACGCGCCGGTGAGCTTGCCCTGGAAGGTGTTGGCGCCGATGGTGCCCAGCGCGTCGTCCAGTTCGTACGGGCAGCCGCCTTCGTACAGCGCGTGAATGCGGCCCGCATGGCGCAGCACGTTGGTGTTGGCCAGATTGGCATATGGCGGGGGACCGAACGTCGGGTTGTAGATACGATGGCCGGCGGCCTGCTCTTCCTGCAATTCAGCGGTCAGCACCCAGCGGTTGCGGTAGCGCGCACGGCCGCCGTCCAGGTAGACCGCGTGGATCATTCCGGTGCCGTCGAACGGATAGGAATAGCCCGGGCCGGGCTCGAATTGCGGATTGGGTCCGTTGCGCATGAAGACGCCGGACAGGCCGGGGGGCAGGGCGCCTTCAATGGGCAGGTCTGCGTCGTCGCGTTCGTCGAAGACCGGCGCGAAGGCGCGGGTCAGGGCGGGATTGTCGCTGTGCCAGGGTTGCATGTGACCTCCAGGCCGAGGCCGCGCGCCGGGAAACGACGGCCTGCGCACAGATCGGGCAGGCAGGCGGCGGCAAAAGTCCGTTATATCCGCCCGGGCCGTCCGGAAAAAGCCGAGTTAACCATGAGGAAAACCGCGCTTCGCCTGACGCTTGCGCAACCGTTCGCGCACCATTTCGGCTCCGCTAACCAGCGTGATTCCCGCCAGCACCATCACCGCGCCGATCACGAAGCCCGCATCCAGCGGTTCATCCAGGATCAGCACGCCGAAGCTCACGCCGAACAACGGCGTCATGAACGACAGGATCGACAGGCGGGACGCCAGATACCGGCGCAGCAGCCAGAACCAGATCAGATAACTGGTCAGCGCGACGACGACCGACTGGAACACGACGCTGAGCATTGCCGCTGGCGTGTAGCGGATGCCATGATGGCCGGTGGCGGCGGCGAAGGCCAGCAGGCCCACCGAGGCCACGGCCATCTGATAGAAAAGCGTCTTGGCCGGCGCGGCTTCGGACAGCGACGTCTTGCGGATCGCCACCGTCGTCGCGCCCCACAGCAGCCCGGCCAGCAATCCCATCGCGTCGCCCAGCAGCATGTTGCGCGCGCCGTCGTGAACGGCAGGCTGGCCGCCCTTGACCAGGAACGCCACCGCGATGCCGCAGAAGGCCAGCGCCACCCCCGCCCATTGCAACGGCTTCAACCGCTCTTCGGGCAGCAGCCAGTGCAGGCCTAGCGCCGCGAAGATGGGCGCGGTGTACAGGAATACCGACATGTGCGAGGCCGTGGTGTAGACCAGCCCTTGCGCGACGAACAGGAATTCGCCGGCAAACAGCAGGCCCATGATCAGGCCAGGCAGGAAGGTGCCGTCGGTGAATGCGCGCTGCCCTTCGGCGCGCCACACCACCACGGCCAGCACCAGGGCCGCGAAGGTCGAGCGCAGCCCGATCTGCATGATGGGCGCGATGTCGTCCGCGACCAGCTTGATGGCGATCTGCTGGAAACCCCAGCACACGCACAGCGCAAGCATGGCGCTGGTGGCCAGCGAGTCCAGCGGCAGGCGCAGCGGTTTGGCGGCGGCGACGCTCACGGCAGTTCGGCGGGGTAGCTGTCCAGCGCCAGACCGATCTGCTGGCGCAGGTCCCATTCGGCCAGCGAGGCTTGCACCGGTCCATAAAAGGCGCCGTCGCGGGCGACGAACATGGCGGGCAGGTGAAAGACTTCGTAGCGCTCGACCAGGCCGCGGTTGTCGCCGGCGTCGATCCAGCAGATTCGCTCGACCGGCAGTTCCACGCCCGGAAGCTGCTCGCGCGCCACGCGGCAGGTGCCGCAGGTGCGGCTATGAAAGACGATGAGCGACAGGCCGCGCGCATCCAGCAGAAAGCGGTCGGCGGTGCTGTCGTTGAGTTCTATCTGTTCCATCGTGTGTCTCAAGCGCCGCGCAGCACGCGGTCCAGTTCCAGCACCGACTGATACAGCACCCGGGTGCCGTCCAGCAGTTGCGCGGGTTCGATCCATTCTTCGGGGCAGTGGCTGCGTCCGTTCAGGCAGGGGATGAAGATCATGCCGATGGGGCCGGTGGGCGCCATGTACACGGCGTCGTGGCCGGCGCCGCTGGGCAGCCGCATCGATGCGTAGCCAAGCTGGTCGGCGGCCGCCTTGACCGCGTCCATGACCAGCGGCGAACAGTCCGTGGGTTGCGCGCGGCTGAGCTGCGTGAAGCCGGCGGTCAGACGCAACGTCTTCAGGTCGCCGGCCACGCCGGCCATCAGGGTTTCGGGGAAGGCGTCCAGCACGGCGTTGCTGTCGCTGCGCATTTCCAGCGTCATCTCGACCCGGCCCGGCACCGCGTTGGCCGCGTTGGGCGTCATGGCCAGCCGGCCGACGGTGGCGACGCCGTAATGCGGATTGCCGCTGGCCGCGCTGGCCTGACGGTTGGCGGCGTCGATGATGCGGGCCGGGTCGAGATGACGCTGGAAATGCGCAGCGACAGCAAC
>DMTA01000433.1 GCA_003454835.1 Achromobacter sp.
TGGCCATCGCCTTCAGCGTCAGCGCGGCGCACGGGCCGGGACTGGCGCTGGTGCTGGGCACGGTGTGCGCGGCGCTGGCCGTGGTGGTCAACACCGTCCGCTTCAACAAGCTGCGGACTTAGCGGCCGCTGACGCCGCCTTAAACCCGCTCGGACCCCTGGGCGCGGGCCGCTTCTATAATGGCGGCCGGCGCCCGGTTTCACTTTCCGGGCGCAAAGATTACCTATTTGAAGGCGCACAGGCATGAAAATCACGGTCGTGGGTACCGGTTACGTAGGATTGGTGTCGGGAGCGTGCCTGGCCGACATGGGCAACGATGTCATGTGCCTGGACGTGGACGCGGCCAAGATCGCGCTGCTGCGTCAGGGCGGCATTCCCATTTACGAGCCGGGCCTCGAAGACCTGGTGCGCCGCAACGTGCAGGCCGGCCGCCTGCATTTCACCGATGACGTCGCCCAGAGCGTGGCGTTTGGCGATGTCCAGTTCATCGCCGTGGGCACGCCGCCCGGCGAAGACGGTTCCGCAGATCTCAAGTACGTGCTGGCCGCCGCGCAGAACATCGCGCGCCACATGACCTCGCGCAAGCTGATCGTGGACAAGTCCACGGTGCCCGTCGGTACGGCTGATAAGGTGCGCGCCGTGGTCGCCAAGGAACTCGCCGAGCGCGGCGTGGACCTGCCGTTCACGGTGGCGTCCAATCCGGAATTCCTGAAGGAAGGCGCGGCCATCAATGACTTCATGAGCCCGGACCGCGTGATCGTCGGTGCCGACGACGACTACACGATCGGCGTCATGCGCCGCATCTACGAGCCCTTCCAGCGCACGCACGACCGTCTGATGGTGATGGACGTGCGCTCCGCTGAATTGACCAAGTACGCCGCCAACGCGATGCTGGCCACGCGCATCTCGTTCATGAATGAAATGGCGAACCTGGCCGAAGTCCTGGGCGCCGACGTCGAACAGGTGCGCCGCGGCATCGGCGCGGATCCGCGCATCGGCTACCACTTTCTGTATCCCGGCGCGGGCTACGGCGGCTCGTGTTTTCCTAAGGACGTGCAGGCGCTGGTCAACACCGCGTCCGAACACGGCCTGCCGATGCGCGTCATCGAAGCCGCCGAAGCCGCGAACCATGCGCAGAAATTCCGCCTGTCCGAAAAGCTGGTCGAACGCTTTGGCGAAGACCTGAGCGGCCGCAAGATCGCCTTGTGGGGCCTGTCCTTCAAGCCCAACACCGACGACATGCGCGAAGCGCCCAGCCTGACCGTCATCGCCGAACTCACGCGCCGCGGCGCCGACGTTCGCGCTTACGATCCGGTGGCCATGCACGAAGCCGGCCGCGTGCTGGCGGGCCATCAAGGCGTCAGCTTCGCCGCCGACATGTACGACGCGCTGGACGGCGCGGACGCGCTGCTTATCGCCACCGAATGGAAGGTCTTCCGCGCGCCCGACTTCGATCGCGTCAAGGCCCTGCTCAAGACGCCGCTCATCATCGACGGCCGCAACCTGTATACGCCGGCCGACGTTCGTAGCCTGGGCTTCGAATACTCGGGCATCGGCCGCGCATGAAGATCCTGCAACTGAACTTCGAGAAAGGCTGGCGCGGCGGCGAGCGCCAGACGCTGTACTGCATGCGCGCCTTTCGCAAGGCCGGGCATGACGTCGAAGTGATGTGCCGCGAAGGCGCGCCGCTGGCCGAGCGCGCCCGCCAGGAAGGCTTCGTCGCCCACACCGTGCGCAACGTGCCCGGACAGCTCGCTTTTTTGGCCGGCGCCGGCCGCTACGACATCATCCACGCGCAGACCGCGAACACCATTACGTGGGCCGTGCTGACCAAATGGCTGCACCGCCGGCCGGTGGTGTTCTCGCGCCGCACCTCGTTTGTCGTCAAGCCGGGCGACGAATGGAAGACCGGCTACAAGTGGCGCCACACGGACCTCTTCGTCGCCATCAGCGAGATGGCCGCGGGCGAACCGCGCCGTCTGGGCATCGAGCCCGTCATCATCCGCAGCGCCGTCGAACCGCATCAGATCAACGCCGAGAACGTCGCCAACCTGGTGCGCGAGTTCGACCTTGAGGGCAAGAAGGTCATGGCGACCTCCGCTGCCCTGATCCGCGACAAGGACCCCGTTACGCTGGTGCGCGCCGTCGGCGAACTGGCCAAGACGCGCCGCGACTTCGTCTTCCTGCATTTCGGCGCCGGCGGCGACCGCGAACAGCAGGCCAAGGACGAGGCCCGCAAGCTTGGCATCGAAGACGTCTACCGGTTTGCCGGCTTTCGCAAGGGCGTGGAGGATTTCTACAGCATCCTCGACGTCTTTGTCATGAGCTCCGAGGAAGAAGCGCTGGGCAGCAGTGTGCTCGACGCCTTCCTGCAACGTGTGCCCGTTGTTTCCACCGACGCCGGCGGCTTGAAGGAAAGCCTGGCCGACGGGCGGGGCGTGCTATGCGCTGTGGGGGATCATCAGGCCATGGCGGCCGGCATGGCGCGTTGCCTGGATGATGCGGCGTTCCGGCACGATGTCACCGAACGTGCGTATGAGTACGTGCGCAATGAGCACGACGTGCAGAAGATGGGGAACCGGTATCTGGCGCAGTTTGAGCGGTTGGTGGGGCGGAAGTAGGCCGCTTCATCTGCCGCGTTTCTCTGCGGCTGTTCGATGGCCGCACCTCATGCCGGGACTTCACCCCCGCACATCAATCCGCGTCTCGAACTTGGCGCGATGCACCGAGAAAAACGTGCGCACGTTGCGCACGTTGGCCTGCGCGGTGAAGGCGCGGTGCACCAGCGCGTGATACGCCGGCATGTCCTTCACCTGCGCGATCACCACAAAATCCGGACCGGGCGATACCCGGTAGCACTGCAGCACCGCCGGTTCCGTCAGCATGCTTTGCTCGAACGCGTCCAGGCTTTCGGCGGCCTGCACGTCCAGCGTGATCTCCACAATCGCCGTCAGCGTGCTGCCCAACTTCTCGGCCGACAAGATGGCCACCTGCCGGTCGATCACCCCTTCCTCCACCAATCGCCGCACCCGCCGCAGGCAGGTCGGGGGCGAGGCGTGTACGCGCGCGGCCAGATCCTGGTTGGTCAGCGAACTGTCTTCTTGTAACTGTTCAAGAATGCGCCGGTCCAGATCATCGAGATCAGGCACGGGAATGGGGGTGTTTTGCATGATTAATTCAAAACGGCAATTTTGACGAAAGATAATTTAATCACATTTGTGTAAGGGAATTAACTGCCAAATTGGCGCACATAAAGAAATCAAATTTCTTTAAGGGGCGCGCACAATGCGTCGGTACTGAACTTACCCGGAGTCACTCCTATGTGCGGCATTGTTGGCGCCGTCGCCCAGCGCGACATCACCCCGATCCTCGTTGAAGGCCTGAAGCGCCTGGAATACCGCGGCTATGACTCCTGCGGCGTCGCCGTCTACGCCGACGGCCATCTGCGCCGCACGCGCAGCACGCAGCGCGTGGCCGAGCTGGCCGATCAGGTTGCGCAGGACAAGATCCAAGGCTTCACCGGCATCGCCCACACCCGCTGGGCCACGCACGGCGTGCCCGCCACGCACAACGCCCACCCGCATTTTTCGCACTTGGGCAACGACGAGCCGCGCATCGCGCTCGTTCACAACGGCATCATTGAAAACCACGACGAACTGCGCGCCGAGCTGCAAGCCGTCGGCTACGTCTTCGAAAGCCAGACCGACACCGAGGTCATCGCGCATCTGGTGAACCATCTGTATTCGGGCGACCTGTTCGAAACGGTGCAGAACGCCGTGCGCCGCCTGCATGGGGCCTACGCCATCGCCGTGTTCTGCCGCGACGAACCGCACCGTGTGGTCGGCGCGCGTCAGGGCTCGCCGCTGGTGGTGGGCGTGGGCCAGAACGAGAACTTCCTGGCGTCCGACGCGCTGGCGCTGGCCGGCACGACCGACCAGATCATCTACCTGGAAGACGGCGACGTCGTCGACCTGCAGCTTTCGCGCGTCTGGATCGTCGACGCCGCCGGCAAGAACGTTGACCGTGAAGTGCACACCGTGCACGTGCACACCGGCGCTGCCGAACTGGGCCCGTACCGCCACTACATGCAGAAGGAAATCTTCGAGCAGCCGCGCGCGGTCGGCGACACCCTGCAGGACATCGAGTCGATCACGCCCGAACTCTTTGGCGACGAGGCCTACAAGATCTTCAAGGAAGTCGACTCGCTGCTGATCCTGGCCTGCGGCACCAGCTACTACGCCGGCCTGACTGCCAAATACTGGATCGAATCCATCGCCAAGATCCCGGTCGCCGTCGAAATCGCCAGCGAGTACCGCTACCGCGACAGCGTGCCGAACCCGCGCTCGCTGGTCGTGACGATCTCGCAGTCCGGCGAAACCGCCGACACGCTGGCCGCGCTGAAGCACGCCCGCTCGCTGGGCATGGAAAACACGCTGACCATCTGCAACGTGTCGACCAGCGCCATGGTGCGCGAGTGCAAGCTGTCGTACATCACGCGCGCCGGCGTCGAAATCGGCGTGGCCTCCACCAAGGCGTTCACCACCCAGCTCACCGCGCTGTTCCTCTTGACCCTGGCGCTGGCGCAAACGCGCGGCAACCTCACGGAAGAGCAGGAAGCCGAACATCTGAAGGCACTGCGTCACCTACCGTCCGCCATCGGTTCGGTGCTGGCGCTGGAACCCCAGATCATGGCCTGGGCCGATCGCTTCGCCTCAAAGGAAAACGCCCTGTTCCTGGGCCGCGGCATGCACTACCCAATCGCGCTGGAAGGCGCGCTCAAGCTCAAGGAAATCAGCTACATCCACGCCGAAGCCTACCCGGCCGGTGAGCTGAAGCACGGCCCGCTGGCGCTGGTCACCGAGCACATGCCGGTCGTCACCATCGCGCCCAAGGACGAGCTGCTGGAAAAGCTGAAGTCCAACATGCAGGAAGTGCGTGCGCGGGGCGGCGAGCTGTATGTGTTTGCCGACGCCGACAGCAAGATCCAGAGCGCCGAAGGCATGCACGTGATCCGCATGCCGGAACACTACGGCAAGCTGTCGCCGATTCTGCATACCGTGCCGTTGCAGTTGCTGTCGTATCACACGGCATGCGCGCGGGGCACGGATGTGGATAAGCCGCGGAATCTGGCCAAGAGTGTGACCGTGGAGTGAGGCGGTAGCGCTGCGTTGAGATATGAAAACGAGAAATAATGTCGGTCGCACCGAATAAAGTCGGTCGCAAGTCGAACGCATCACATCAACGCCGATTGTGTGGCCAAGTCGGCTTCAACTGTCGTTGAATTGCAGAAGGGCCGCGGAGTGGCCCTTCTTTTTCATCTGGAGTCGAAACACGTCTCACAACGGCGGCGCCAAGCGCTGCGCTAGCTTTCTGTTCCACCCGGTATCCAAGAATGCACGCTGTTCCGCCCGTACGAAGGCCGTGTGAGCCAAGAGTTAGGCGGTCCGTGTTCACATTGGCGCGATGTTCCGCTTAGTGACCCATGCGAGAAGTAACTACCGTCTACAGAGCGGTAAGCACCCCAGGATCTCCTGCACGCCAAATATTGTCCACCGTGGTACGCGTAATCACCCAGACGTCGCCGTCTCTTTTTAGCTCAACGTCGTAGCGGTTCGTCATCAGATAATGGCGCGTGACATCGTCGCGGGGCACGTGCTGGGCCTCCACAAGCGCGTCCAGGCGAGCCCGATCACCGTCAACAGTGACGCGAGGGTTAGTCACGGAGTGTGTCGTATCTAGCGTCGCGAGTGACACGGCAAGGGCCGAAACGATGGCCTCCCTGCCCTTGATCACGGGATAGTCGAAGCCGGCCTTGGCCGCGGCAGGTCGAAAGTCCGATACGGCGTCCTCCGACAATGACGACGCCAATAGGCGCTGATCGCGAAGATCGATGCCAGCGGCAAAACGATAAAGTGCATCCACGATCGCAGTCCTGTCTGCGATCTCATTAGCGAGAACGGGTGAGGTATTCATATAAGCAGGTATCCATTGTCCGAAGATGACTATTCGAGGTCGGCATCGATGCGTTCGATCAGGCCTTCAGCGCTGACCGAGATTTGCAGGATGCCTGTTTCATGGCCAAAGTCGCCCGTGAAATCGAGGCGAACGATGGCGTTGCGATTGTCCAGCCGCTTGATAGAAAGGAGCTTGCTGGCGGTGTGATACGCGACGAAGAACTGTTCTAGATAGAGACGAATGCCGTCGGTGCCAATAAAGGCGTCGCCAACCGAAACGTCATCGATGACCGCATCGGGCGTAAACAGAGCCACCACCGCTTCGACATCGAAGGCGTTGGCGTTTCGAATAAAAGTTTCGATTAGCGTCTGCATGGGTGGCGCCTCACCAATCAACAATCGTGGTGTCCGCAATCGTCCCCGCAAAGCCGACGCCGAAGAGCAACGCAGGGGTCTGAAAGCCCGGCTGAGCCTCGCCCGCTAGAACGCGTCTGCCGGCCTCGGCGGCGGCCGTCGCCGTGAACGTGTAGCCGTTAACCGTATCCAGCACCGATCGAAACACCTTGCCGCCAGAATCGGTAACCTCCGCGACTGCCTGGTACCGATGGGCTAGCCGCTCGTCCTCACTTGGCCCATCCGGCAGCGTCGAGGGATCCCCTTGCGGAAACCCGTCGCCCGTAACGTGGACAAACGTCTCAATGTCCGGCACCTGCGTCGACCGCCATATCGTGATGAGGTCTGGCAACGTCACTTGAAAGCAGTCCACGGCCCTTTTTCCAAAGTCGAGTTTCCGGATGGAGCCAGCGGGCCGTGCCACCAGCTTGCCATCGGCGCGCGCCAGCGTTTCGGCGGTAACGCTTCCCATCGCGCTGATGGCTGAGCCACGGGACAGCCCGCCCGACACATGCATGGCCAATCGGATGCTCGACGGGTGCTTCGCTCTTGCCACCACATGCCCGGCCAGGCAGCCGAGCATTGCAACGCTGCCGCCACTGCCCGGCAAAAGCATGATGCCTGCGGTTCGGGCTTCTGCATCGAGCGCTTCGGCCAGGCGATAACCGTCCAGTTCCGCCGCCACGTCGAGATAATGGACGCCGTTGCGGATGCCGGCTCGCATAAGGACTTCGGCCGTCTGGGCGAACGGACCCGCGCAGTTGAGCAGGACGCCAACGTCGGCCAGTGATTGATCCATCTCTGCGGCGTCATCCAGCGCAAAAACCCGAAATTCCGCACCCAGCCTGGCTGCCAGCGCGGCAAGCGTTGCGGCGTTGCGTCCTGCCAGGATAAGCGGCGTGCCTGCCGCCGAGGCATTTTCCGCCGCCATGCGGCCCGTGTAGCCGGTGGCACCGTAAATCATGAGCTTCTTCATGTCAGTGCTGCCATTCCTTGTATACGAACTCGAGGCTGTAGCCGTCCGGGTCACGCACTTGGGCCGCGTAATAGCGAGGGTCGTAGTGAAGCTGCGGGCCCGGCGGATGGATCGACGTGGCGCCAGCAGCCATCGCCGCTGCGTATGCCGCATCGACGTCGCGCTCGCCATTGGCGACAAAGCCGACATGGGCGGCCCGGCCTTCAACTGTGCCGGCCCGCAGCCAGAAAAACACGCGGCGGTTTGCCCCAAACCCCTTGAGGTCGGGATGGCCGGCAGGGCCTTGCTTACCGTCATAGTCGACGGCATGGGCGATGCCCAGAGGCGCAAGCGCCTGCTCGTAGAAGGCGATCGAGCGATCCATATCGCGGACAGAAAGAAAAACGTGATCGAGCATGGGATCCTCCCTTGATTCAGATGATGTAGCCGCCGGCCACTTCGATATTTTGGGCGTTGATCCAGCGGTTCTCTTCCGACAGCAGGCTGGCGATGACACTGCCCACCTCCTCCGGTTCGCCGACCCTGCCCAGTGCCGTCTGCCCCGCAAGCATGGCCTCGAACTCGTCGTTCAATCCGCCGCCCAGTTCGGTGCGTATCGCACCCGGAGCAATTGAGTTCGCCCGGATCCGGCGCGGGCCAAACTCAGTCGCCATGTAGCGCGTCAAGACCTGCAACCCGCCCTTGAACGCGGCATAGGGCGCAACGCCAGCAGTGGCGACGCGGCTGGTGGCGCTGGTGACATTGACAATGTGGCCACCGTCCTGCATCAACGAAGCAAGCGCCTGAGTCAGGAAGAACGGCCCCTTGAGATGCACGTTGAACAGGCCGTCGAACTGTTCTTCGGTCACTTCCGTGATCGGTGCGTACAAGCCGTAGCCGGCGTTGTTGACCAGGAAGTCGAACGTATTCCTTCCCCAGACGGCGTCAAGCTGGGCAGAAACCGTTCGCGAGAACTCGGCGAACGAGCGGCTGTTGCTGGCGTCGAGCTCCAATGCAATGGCCTTCCCGCCCATGTCAGCAATTGCCCGGACGACGTCGTGCGCCTTTTCCGGGTTGTGGTGGTAGGTGATGATCACGCCCATGCCACGCGTGGCGCAGGCCATGGCGGTGTGGGCCCCGATGCCCCGGCTCCCGCCGGTTACGAGTACGATTTTCATGTGTCTTTCCGGAGTGTCCATGGAATGGAAAGATACGCACTCGCTCTGCCGCCTACTCACCAGATTCTGCTCGAAGCTTGCCTATTTCTGCTTTGCGCTTGTCCGCGCGGCTGGCCTCTGTTAGCGTCCAGACATGGAACAGCAGCTGCAAGAACTCAGGGCTCTGGCCAGTCGGGCCGAGAACAAACGCACGGAAACCGGCATTCCGCGGGTCGCGATGGTCCAGGGAGACATCCCAGAGCATCAGCTTGCTGCCGTATACGACCCGATGGTCAACCTGATCCTGACCGGATCCAAATCGATGACGGTGGGTGAGCGCACCTATCACTACGACCCAGCGACCTACTTCGTCATGTCGGTGGGCCTGCCGGCAGTCGGTTCCGTTCATCCGGCAGCCACTGGCGAACCGTATCTTGCCGTCAGCCTGACACTCGACCCTGTCATCGTCGCGGCGCTGATTCGCGACTTGCCGGTAGATATTTGCAGCACGCTATTCGGCTCCGGTTTCTCGGTGGCGCCGGTCAATGTCGAACTGCTTGACGCCTGGGTTCGCATGCTTCGTCTGATTGATCGTCCCAACGAGATTGCTGCCCTGGCGCCATCCTACGAGCGGGAGATTCTGTTTCGCGTGCTTCAGGGGCCGCTAGGCTGGATGCTGCGAGACATTGCCTCGCCGGACACGGCGCTTTCGCGCGTTGGCGTTGCAATCAACTGGATACGCCATCACTTTTCCGAACCGATCAAGGTTGAATCATTGGCTGAGATGGCGACGTTGAGCGTTTCGGCATTCCATCGCCATTTCAAGGCCGTGACCGCACTGAGTCCCTTGCAGTATCAAAAGCGCATCCGATTGCTGCACGCGCGATCGCAGCTGTTTTCCGGCCAGGGAAACGCCACATCCGTCGCTTTCGGGGTCGGTTACGAAAGTCCCAATCAATTCAGCCGGGAATATGCGCGGTTGTTTGGTCTGCCACCCTCTCGAGATCTTGCAGAAGCCATGAAAGCCACTCGTGCCATTAAATTATGAGAGTGGCGAGCTGCGTGCGCCGATTGCTGTGATCAACGCATATCTTGCCGAGGGAGGAGAGTACTGGTGTGTCAGCAGCGCCTCGCCCGTCACAGCGCCATGACCACGAGACCGATGCGACCGACTTTATTTCCCTCTTTCACTTATGAAAACGAGAAATAAAGTCGGTCGCGCGTAATAAAGTCGGTCGCAACTGGAACGGACCAGATCGTCACTGATTGTGTGGCTAAAGTTGGCCATTCATTGGTTGTAAAAGCTTGCGCGGTGGCCGCAGAGCGGCCCTCTTTTTGGTGCCCCCGATTAACTCGGGGCGCACCAGGCTCTGTCCGGCCGGGGTTCGGACTTGCGCGTCTGAGTGCACTTGGGGATAGCGGTCGTCGACGACTGGCCGCTTTCGACCCATTTCGGTCATTCAATCTGTGCAGGCTGACGTCGGAGATGGAGAATTCTTCGCCCGCTGGTCCTGATAAGGCGTTGAGGTCGAGGGGTATTTAAGTCGTCTCTTTAGCCTCGATGCCCAGCTCTGCGACATAGCCCGCAAGCTGCTCGCCCACATGTAGCTTCAACGCGTCCACGAACAGCTTGATTTTGGCGTCGACAAACTGACGCGATGGGTACAGCGCGTACACGTTTCGCTGGTTCGTGTGGAACCCGGGCAATACCCGCACCAGCGTGCCCCGGCGAAGATCGTCGATTGCTGAGAAGCCAGCCAGCAGGCCAATTCCTGCGCCATCGCGCAGCGCAGTCGCCATGGCGTCCATGTCGTTCACGCCAAGATGGCCGCCCGACGGCCGATGGTTGAACGTGCCGTCCTTGCCTTCGAGATGCCACTCGTCCGGGGCATAGTCTACCGTGGTCAACAACACGCAAGCATGTTGAGCAAGGTCCTCGGGGGTGTGCACAGGGGGATGCCGTGCCAGGTACTCAGGCGATGCCGCCAAGATGCAGTGGCTGACGCCAATCTTCTGGCTGACGTAGGTGGAATCCGGCAAGGCGCGCGCGATTACGATGCCGACATCAAGCTGTTCTTCAAGCAGATTCGGCATGCGCTGCGATAGAAGAAGGTCGACCGAGACGTCGGAGTGGTTCTTTCTATACGCCAAGGCTGCGCGGGCGACCAGCGTGCGCCCCAGGCCGGGCACGGCGTGAACGCGCAATACACCGCGTGGCGAGACCGTCGCATGCCCCGCTTCGGCTTCGGCTTGCTCGACGTCACACAGGATCGCGATACAGCGGTCATAGAAACGATGCCCCACATCGGTGACGACCAGACGGCGGGTGGAGCGCTGAATCAATCGGGCATTCAGGCCCTCTTCCAGCACCGTGACGGCGCGTGAAATGTTGCCGACCGTGGTGGAAAGATGGTTGGCCACGGCAGTGAAACTGCCCATTTCCACCACTTTCGCAAATACCGACATGTTGTATAGCTTGTCCATCGTGGGCCCATTGTGTTCGTGCGACTTTTCCTCTGGAAGGGAAAGTCATTCTTCCGCAAGGGGCTAAATCCGCGCGCCCCTCACGCCTAGACTCCGTTCCGAGGTCACCAACAATCTTATCGGAGTTTGCAACCATGAACGGCAACTATGACCCGCTTTACCTCTTCATCAACGGCGAATGGATAGGCGCTGGCGAACGCGACACGGCCAGCGTGGTGAATCCCGCCACGCGTCAGGAGCTGGGCCGCGTGCCGCTTGCGACGATGGCGGATCTGGACCGCGCGCTCTCCGCGACGCAGCCGGCCTTCAATGTCTGGCGCACGACGGTCCCCAACGAGCGCGCTCGCGTTCTCAAGCGTGGGGCGGAACTGATGCGCGAACGTGCCGAGCACATTGCCAGACTGATGACGTTTGAAGAAGGCAAGCCCCTGGCTGAAAGTCGTGATGAAGTGTTGCGCGCCGCCGAGTATTTCGAATGGTTTGCCGAAGAAGCCAAGCGGATTGACGGCCGCGTGGTGCCCGCGAACCGTCCCGGTGTGCAGCAACTGGTGAAACGGCAGGCAATTGGCCCGGTGGCCGCATTCACGCCCTGGAATTTTCCCGCGATCACGCCGGCGCGCAAACTTGCCGCCTCCCTTGCAGCCGGTTGCAGCGTCATCATCAAGCCGGGCGAAGAAAGCCCGGCAACCGCGCTGGCGCTGGCCCGCGCCCTGGACGATGCAGGGTTGCCCAAAGGGGTGCTGCAAGTTGTCTTCGGCGTGCCGGACGACGTGTCGCGGCATCTGATTGCGTCGCCGGTGATCCGCAAGGTGACCTTCACGGGCTCCGTCCCCATCGGCCGCTTGTTGTCGGCGCGTGCCGCCGAGGGCGTGAAGCCCATCACGCTGGAACTTGGTGGACATGGGCCGGTGCTGGTGTTCGACGATGCCGATGTCCAGCGCGCCGCGGTCGAGGGCGCCGCCAACCGCTTCCGTGGCACCGGCCAAGTCTGCATTTCGTCCACGCGCTTTCTGGTCCAGCGCGGCGTCTACGACGAATTCCGCGAACAATTCGTCAAGGCGACCCGCGCCCTGAAAGTCGGAAACGGGCTTGATCCGGATACGCAAGTCGGGCCGTTGGCGAACCCGCGCCAGTTGGAGAAGATGCAGGCGTTGATTGCCGACGCGGTGGCATGCGGCGCTACAGTACTGACCGGCGGTAAGGCCATTGATGGCACGGGCTACTTTTTCGAACCGACGGTGCTGGCCAATGTGCCGATGCAGGCCAAGATCATGCACGAAGAGCCGTTCGGCCCGATTGCGGTGCTGATGGCCTTCGATGAACTGGCGGACGGTTTGCAGGAAGCCAATCGACTGCCCTATGGCTTGTCGGCCTATGCGTTCACCAGCAATGCCCGCACGGCGATAGACGTGGCCGACGGCCTGGAAGCCGGAATGATCGGCATCAATCAGTACCGCATCGTGGCCACGGAACTGCCGTTCGGCGGCATGAAAGAAAGCGGACACGGTTCGGAGGGCGGCGTGGAAGGCATTGAGTACTACCTCACGCACAAGTTCATCAGCCAAGCTTGAACCAGGAGCACACCATGTCGAATATTGATTTCAGCCATCCGCGCGAGGCCGCGCGTGCCTTCACCCCGGCGCTGTCTGCCTTCGTCGACAACACGCTGTACCCCGATATCTGGAGCGACCCCGCGTTGGCGCCGCGAGACCGTAGCCTGATTACCGTGGCCGCCTTGATCGCCGGAGGGCATACGGATGAATTGCCCGCACACCTGCGCCGCGCCGTCGGCAATGGGCTGACACAGGATGAACTGTCGGCCGCCATCACGCATCTGGCGTTCTACGTCGGGTTTCCCGCCGCAATCACCGCCTCGGCGATTGCGCAAGCCACATTGGCCGCGTCACACGAAAGCGGCCTGAAGGATAAGCAATGAAAGCGATTATTTTTGAAGAGTTTGGCGATGCCGACGTGCTCCAGGAGGCCGACGTTGCCCAGCCCGACATGCGGCCCGATGACCTTATCGTCCGCGTCCATGCCGCCGGCGTGAATCGTGCGGACCTGACCCACCGCCGTGGCGGCTACGGCCGCCCGAACTTCGGTGACTCCACCATCATGGGGCTGGAGATCGCCGGCGAAGTGACGCAAGCCGGCAGCGCCGTGCGCGGCTTCAAGCCCGGTGACCGCGTGATGGGTGTGGTGGGTGGCGGTGCGTATGCGGAGATCGCCCGGTTGGACTGGCGCATGGCCTTGCCCATTCCCCAGGAGCTGGACTACGTTCACGCGGCCGCCATCCCCGAAGTGTTCGTCACGGCGCACGAAGCCATGCTGCACCTGGGCCGCCTGAAAGCGGGTGATTCCGTGTTGATTCATGCCGCGGCGGGCGGCGTGGGGTCGGCGGCGGTGCAGCTCGCCCGGGCGACGGGCGCCAACGTGTACGCCACGGCCGAGGCCAGCAAGCTTGAGCAGGTCCAGCAGCTGGGCGCCGACTGCGTCATCGACTATCGCACGCAGGACTATGCGCAGGTCGTGGCCGAGCGGACATCGAAACGTGGCGTGGACGTGGTGATCGACTTTATTGGCGCGCCCAACTTTGCGCGCAACATTGCCTCGCTGGCTAACGGCGGGCGGTTGGTTCAGGTGGGCATCCTGGGCGGAGGCGGTCAAGTCAGTGTTGCGTTGGAAGACATCCTGTATCGTCATCTGCAAATTTTCGGCACCGTCATGAAATCGCGTCCGCAGGCTGAAAAGCACGCGATGGTGCAGCGTTTTCGTGAGCATTGGCTAGACCACTTTTCCAGCGGCGCGGGCCTGGTGCCCGTGGTGGACAGTACCTATCCGCTTGAACGCGCATCGGATGCACATCGCCGGATGGAGTCGGCGCAGAACGTGGGGAAAATTATTCTGACGATGACCGTTTAGTTTGGTCGCATCCGAGGGGCTGCTGGCTAACGGATTGCTGTATCGGTGCGAAGTGAGCGGGTATTAAGAAAGCCGGCGCTCGGGCAGAGCGGGTCGATCTTGCAGAATCCTTGACCGTCGGCTCCTGGCCGGAAGCGTTCACAGTAAAGGCGCCAGGCTTCGCCGGCCTGCATGCGCCAAAAAGCGGTACGACATTTCATTTCGCGACTCGGTCAGATTGAACCCCAGAGGCACAAACGTTGCGACCGACTTTTGTTCAATTTTCTTGGATTGAAGGCGCGAAGTCCGGGGCGCGACCGACTTTGATCCAGGTTTTCTAATCTTGGATGTCATTCAAAATCAATCGGTTGCGAAGGCCGGTTGCGACCGACTTTATTTCCAGTTTTCATTTAATTTAGCGCTCCGTTGCAGAATAGGCCGCCAAGTGCGGCCTATTTTTCATTAACTCCTTGAAAGTGTTAACGTTCGCGTGCACCGAACTTGGATGTGACACCCAATCCAAGAGCACCATGAGCCGCCGACAGGCGGCGTTCTGTTCTCGTGACCATTCAGTTACAACATCATGGAGAAAGCATGCCAAGGTCTGTGGTCCGCACTGGCGATAGAACAAGCCATGGAGGCGTCGTCGTCACGGGAGATCAAATGCTCAACGTGTTTGGCCAGGCTGCCGCCCGTAAGGGCGACATGACAACGTGCCCGAAATGCAATGGGAGCTACCCGATTGTGGAAGGCACCCGCTCGACTGGCAGTTCGCAGTGGCTTGCGCTGGAGGGAATGCGCACGGCTTGCGGCGCAACCCTTATCGCCAGCCAACATTTTTGGCAGGAGGCCGAGGCGACCGGCACGAGCTCAACAGTGCCGGCTGATACCAATTCAAATGCTTACAGGGGCCGCTTCCAGGTGTTCGATGACGCTTCGCGAGAGCCACTTTTTTGCCAACGATATCGAGTAACCACCATGGAGGGGACGCCGTTCGAAGGTGAAACGGACGCCGATGGCTATACCGCCTGGATCGAGGCTCAATCCCCAGATATGTTGACTCTGCAACTGCTTGCTCGGAATCAGGATGAAACGGCGTGAGTGATGGAGTTCCGACCTCCGGCGGGGGGATGTCTACTGGGGCCGGCACGACAACACCGGTGAGCTCCGGACTGAGTCGGCTGGCGCCTTCAGACCAATCTGTATTGTGCTCGGCGATCTGCAAGTGCCAGGCGACCCCTGGTATCGGTAAGGACGGCCGCAAGCTTAATCAAGTGTGTGTGTCCAGCCGACTCAAGGAACTGGACAAGCTTTTAAGTGGGCGCAGCCCTTACAAGCCCGAGGTCAACTATGACATGACTCAGGAGCCGCCCGAGCCCGTCATGGATAGTGAAGACGACACACAGCCACACAGCTGGCTGCGCGGCTGGATTGACAAGTACTGGGGAGATCCAGACAAGGGCCGGCCTGCGTGGAAGCCCAACCGCGGCTATGTCCGGCGTCCCGATGTAGTGATCGTCAATGACCCGATGAGCTCGCCCACTCAAGACAACATCCGGATGGTGGTGGAGATCAAATTCCCAAACGATGACCTTGGCGATGGTCAGTTAGAGGCCTACGTAAGAATCGCCGGCAGTTTCGACAAAACTGTGCTGCTCGAATCTTCGGAATGCGACTGCAACCGGGTAGAGGAGAGCGAACGCAAGGCCGAAGAGCTAGACAAGTACGCCGTACCGGCGAGCCAGGCGCTTTACACTTTGCTGCGGATGTATTTGCGCGGTCGGTTGCCCCCCTTGCCCGGTGGAGTCCCTGCGCCCGCCCCCGCCGTACCATGAGACGACCTATGACAGACTTTCATCCCGACATGAGCCGCGAGGCGTTTGCCGCAGCACTTCGCGAGAACGCGCAGGCGCAGCAGTTCCCCGGGGCGATGCTCATGCCTAAGAGCCGCCACGACTATGTGGGCGCGGTCATCGCCATTACAGGTACCTTATATTTTGACGGCGGCTATACACAGCTTAAGCGGGAGGCAATCGCACAGTGTTTTGACGATTACCTGGCGCACGCGGGCGATGCCCTCACATGGCTGTGGCGTGGTGAGCCCCCGTCAGGCCCGCCGTGCATGCCTTACGTCAAGGCTCCGAAACTCCGCGATTTTTTTGAAACGCTCGACGAAGACGACAAGGTTGACCTGCAGTACACGAGCGGCACCAAGCGCGAGGACGCCGGCCCGTATTCCTTTTATGTCAACGCCGCACCGGCTTGGGCCGCCAAAAAAACAGGCCGTCTGGATGTGTTGCGGTTCGCGTTGCCCTTTGTTGATATTGTCGAGCAACCCAAAGCTTTTCAAACCTTGTTCGTCGAATTCGCTGCGCGGCTGCAAGCATTGCATGGCCATGGCGGTTTTGGTTTTGTGCTGTCCCCGTCGGAATGGAACAGTAATCAGCCCACCGAAGCCTTCGCGTCGGAGCAGGCCCGCGGCGTTGATGTGGGGGCGCCAGTATTCTCCGCCATGGTGCTCAAGCCCGACACGTTCAAGACAGTGTCTTGGCTGACCGCAATCAATCGTGACATGGTGGCGCAGGCAGGCGGCTTGCACACGTTGCGCTCGGAATTGCCGCCAGACTGGTTCGCCTTCTATGACTACGGCGCTGGCATCGTCATTCAGGCTGGCAATGAACCCGACCTTGCTGCGACGGCTATCGACCCTAAGCCTCCGCAGTACGCGCTACCTAACGTAGCGCTCAAATCGCTGCGCAGTGCTGTGTTCGGGCTACACCTGGCGGCCAGTGCCGCCGGCGAACCGCGGCTGACCGGACTAAAAGGCGAAGCATGGGTTGAGCGCTTCGATGTATCTGACGAAGAGCTGCTCGATGTCAAGGCACGACTGCTTGATACGCCTCGGCTAGATGCAACGCACACTTTGGACGACCGACTGTAGCGCAGCCGGGGAACCAGCCCAGCACGATTCTGAAAGCTGAAGGAACGAGTCCCGACACCTATTTCCGGCCAAACAGGCGACCGAGTATTCCACGCGGCGCGGCCGCAGCCCGTTCCGCTGCCAGCGCATTCTGCATCGACAGCTCCTGGAACTGAGGCTTGCCGTTCTGTTGGTACGAGGCGGACGCTTGGCGGAATGCCAGCGCCGATTCAGCATGGCGCTTCATGTGGCCGTAGGTTTCTCCGCGTGAGAACAGCGCCCAGCTTCGGTAGTCGGGATCCAGCGCAATAAGGCGGTCGCAGGCGGCAAGCGCCTCGTCATAGCGACCGGCGGCGATCAGTGCATTGACGCGTTCGGCGTGCAAGGGGCCACTGTCGGGCCAGCGCGCCATCGCCTGGTCTGCGTCAGCCACGGCCTCGGTTGCGCGGCCCAGGTGGGTCAGCGCCTCGATGCGTGCGCGGCGCCACTTCAGCCAATCGGGATCCAGCGAGATCGCGACCTCCGACAAGGGCAAGGCCTCATCGTGGCGTTCCAGCCGGTTCAGCATATCGGCTGCGTTGCCGGGCAGGAAGTCGTTGTCGGGCGCGAGTTCGTAGCCGCGCAGGTAATAGGTCAGCGCTGCTTCCCAGCGGCGCTGATCGCGCTGCGCATTGCCGGCGACGAACAACAGCTGGGCGTCGCCGCTGGACAGCGGGTCCAGGCCCTGCAATGCCTGTTCAGCCAGCTCAGGGTCGCCGCTGCGCACATACTCGCGGGCTTGCTCCTTGCGGCCTTCCCAGCCGCTGTCCGAGAGCGCGTCCAGGCGATGCCATAGCGGCGCCGCTTCGTCGGCTCGGCCCAGGCGGTGCAGGGAGCGCGCCTTGCCCTCGAGGGGCCAGTCCCAGTCGGGTTCGCGGCGCAGCAGGCTGGTCCATTCCTCCACCGCGTCTTCATGGCGTCCGAGCGCCTGGAGGCACGAGGCGCGATTGTGCTGGATCGCGTTCTGCTCGCCCAGGAGGGCGCGGGCGCGGTCGAACATCGCGATGGCGTTGTTCAGGTCACCCAGACGGCGGTAGTTGTTGCCGGCGTCGTAATGAAAGCCACCGTTGTTGGGCGCCAGCGCGACGGCGCGTTGATGGTAGGGAAGAGCGTCCTGGTAGCGGCCTGCGTTGTGCAGATTGGATCCGATGTAGCAATGCGGCGCCGCGGAGAATGGGCGCATTTGCGAGGCGCGGGTCCAGCGCGCAATGGCGTCGTCCAGTTGACCGTCGTTGATCAACAGGTAGCCCTCGGCCATCAGCAATCCGAAGTGCGACGGCGCACGTGTCTGGGCCTCGCGCAAAAGGCGCCAGGCCTGCTGCTGTTGGCCCGCGTCGTAGAGCGCGGTGACTCGCAAGCGAATGGCGTCGCTGCATTGCGGATCCAGCGCCAACGCGCGGTCCAGGTCCGAGTCACGCTGCGCGTACGCGCGGCGCTGGTCGTGATAGCGGGCGCGCAGTGCCCACATGACGGCAAGATCTGGCTGTTCGCGCAGACCTTGTTCGCACAGGGCAAGCATTTGGGCAAGGTCGCCGCTGTCATCGGCGCGGTGGATGGATTCGATCAGGCTGGACATGCGCAAGGTTCTCTGTTCGGAAGATCGGACTAGCGCGCCAGGGCGCCGGCTTCGTGACGGCAACTGTAGGGGCGGTCTTCGCGCGGGATGTCGTCGCTGCCGCATCGCCAACGGCGCACGCCGCCGCCCTTCTTTTCGGACCGCAGCTCGGGCAGATAGACCAGGTGCTTGCCGCCCAGCGAAGGTGAGTCCGCGGTGCCGGGATCGCCCGCGATGGTAAAGCGCAGCACACCGTTGACGGGATTCATCTCCAGCTTGCTGAAGCCGCTGGTTCGCAGCGATTCAAGCGTCACGCCGAGCGCGGCCATGTCCGGCGCAAACGTCTTCGTGCGCTGGTAGTGGCTTTCCGCAAGCAGGCGCACGGGATCCGACACGAGATCCAGGTGTATGACGTCGGCGCGCAGCGGATTGTCTCCGTCATCTTTGTCCAGGGCGACGACTGCGATCACCATGCCGGCCAGGACCAGCCCCACCATGCCGAACACGATGAACAGAAAGCGGCCCGCGCCCGTGACGGCGCGAACCCGGGCCAGCGCGGGCAGCACGGCCCGCGGCTTGGCCTGGCTAGACACCACGTGAGTGCCGGCGAGGGCGTTGTGCATGGCGCGCTCGCCAAAAACAGCTTGCTGTATGTGGTGGAAGAGGCCGGGGAGCGCCATGTTCAGCGCGTACTTCAGGGTATGCCGCCAGATCGAGCGCAGCAGTCCCGGTGAGCTGCCCTTGCGCGTCACCACCCGTTGTTTGAAGAGACGTTTGCCCGGGGACCCATTGCCCCAGGCGTCCATGAAAGCGGGCAGCAGGAAGCCCAGCAGCCCGCCGGCTATTGCCAGAAGCACGGGTCCGTCTGCGCCCGTCAGGCCTTGATAGGTGTATGAAGCGGCCATGGACAGACCGATCATCGCCGCCGCCATGACGGCGGCATCGAACGCCGTGGCGGCCAGCCGGGCCCAGATGCTGGGAAAGACGGGGGCGTCGATGGCCGGGCCGGGGCGCTGGGCCGGCGCCTCTTGGGCAGTAACCGGCAGGAGGGCTTTGCAGCTGAAGCACAGCTTGTTGGCGGCCGGATTCTGCCAGTTGCAGCGAGGGCATTGCATGGGATCTGAGGCGGGATGCTAAAGCCGGTCTGAGCGGCAGGACTGCGGATGATACCCATGTCGCCCAAATCTGGCGGCGACATTGCGCTTACAGGGGCACCACGATGCCGTGATCGTCTTTGGCAGCTCGCGATCGGGCCAGTCGCCGGGATCGGTTGATTGCACGGACGGTGGAAGGCGTCGCTGCGCAGGTCAGCAAGCAGCCATCGTTCTATAAAAAGAACGATGAAGGCAAAAATCCCCATCTACCGGCGGATTGTCCCGGAGAATATAGTTCTGTTCATCGCAGCAACGCGCTGCAAGCAACACCCCAAACCTACTTCTTCAAGGACACTGACATGACCAACACCACCGCCAAGCTCGAAGTGCTGACCCCCGAAAACAGCCAGATCATCTTCATCGATCACCAGCCGCAAATGGCCTTCGGCGTGCAGTCGATCGATCGCCAGACGCTCAAGAACAACGTCGTGGGTCTGGCCAAGGGCGCCAAAGCCTTCGACATTCCGACCATCATCACCACGGTCGAGACCGAATCGTTCTCCGGCTATACCTACCCCGAACTGCTTGATGTCTTCCCGGAAAAGAAAGTGCTGGAACGCACCTCGATGAACTCCTGGGATGACCAGAAGGTGCGCGACCAGCTCGCCGCCAACGGCCGCAAGAAGGTGATCGTGGCCGGTCTGTGGACCGAAGTCTGCAACACCACCTTTGCGCTGTGCGCCATGCTGGAAGGCGAGTACGAGATCTACATGGTTTCCGATGCGTCCGGCGGCACGTCCAAGGAAGCGCATGACATGGCCATGCAACGCATGATCCAGGCTGGCGTCGTGCCGGTCACGTGGCAGCAAGTGCTGCTGGAATGGCAGCGCGACTGGGCTCGCCGCGACTCGTACGATGCCGTGATGGAAATCGTCAAGGAACACTCGGGCGCGTATGGCATGGGTGTGGACTACGCCTACACGATGGTGCACAAGGCCGCGCAGCGCACGCAGACGAAACATGAGGCGATCGCGCCCGTCGCTGCGCCGGTTATCGCTCGCTAAATCCCCAGGCCCGCGGCCGATGCTGCGGGCTTTTTTTTCCCGTATCGACCGGCAGCCCCGGAGCCTCCCATGACGACCGCCGACACCCGCCCCGCCGACGCCCAGCCGTCCTCGCCTTTCGCCTATTCCGCCTTCTCGGTGATCTGGATCGCCACCGTGCTGTCCAACATCGGCACCTGGATGCATGACGTGGGCGCCGGCTGGCTCATGACGTCGTTGTCGCCGTCGCCGATGTTCGTGGCGCTGGTGCAGACCGCGGGCGCGCTGCCGGTCTTCCTGCTATCGCTCCTGGCAGGCGCGCTGGCCGACACGATGGATCGCCGTAAGCTGCTGCTGATGGTGCAGATTGCGATGGGCTTCATCGCCCTGGCGCTGGGTCTGGTGGTCTGGTTTGGGCTGACCACGCCGTGGGTGCTGCTGGGCTTTACGTTGCTGATGGGCATTGGCACGGCGCTGTCGGCGCCGGCCTGGCAGGCCATCGTGCCCAGCCTGGTGCCGCGTCCGTCGTTGCAGCAGGCCATCGCGACCAACAGCGTCGGCATCAACGTTAGCCGCGCGATCGGCCCGGCGCTGGCCGGCGTGCTGATCACCAGCCTGGGCGTGGCGATTCCGTTCTTCGTCAATGCGGTCAGCTTCATCGTGGTGGTGGCCGCACTGATCTGGTGGAAGCCGCCGGTCGCCGCTGAAAAGCGTCTGCCGCGCGAACAGTTGTTCCACGCCATGCGTGCCGGCCTGCGCTTTGCGCTGCACAGCAAGCCGCTTAAATCCACGCTGGTCCGTGCCGTCGCGTTTTTTCTGTTTGCCAGCGCCTACTGGGCCCTGCTGCCGGTGATCGTGCGCCAGGTGCTGAATGGCGGCGCCTTGCTGTACGGCGTCATCCTGGGCTGCGTCGGCGCGGGTGCGGTGATCGGTGCGATGGTGCTGCCGCCGCTGCGCAAGAAGCTGGGTCCTGACCGCAGCGTCATGGCCGGCACGCTGGGCACGGCGGTCACGCTGGTGGTCTTTGCGGTGATCCCGCATCCCGTGGTGGCCGGTGCGTTCAGCTTCCTGGCCGGCGCGTCGTGGATCATGGTGCTGACCTCGCTCAACGTATCGGCGCAAGTGGCCCTGCCGGACTGGGTGCGTGCTCGTGGCCTGGCGATTTTCGTGACGGTGTTCTTCGGCTCGATGACCGCGGGCAGCATGATCTGGGGCCAGACGGCGGTGCATGCCGGCGTCCCCGCCGCCATGCTGATCGCCGCCGCCGGCGCGGTAATTGCGATGTTGCTGACCCGCAAGGCCAAGCTGCAACTGGGCGCCGACCTGGACCTGGCGCCGTCGATGCACTGGCCCGAGCCCCTGATCGATCAGCAGGTGTCGCATGATCGGGGTCCGGTCATGATCACGGTCGAATACCTGATCGACCCGGCACGCGGTGCGGACTTCGTGCAGGCCATGCAGCACGCCGGCGCCGAGCGCCGCCGCGATGGGGCCTACGCTTGGGGGATCTTTGAAGACGCGGCGCAACCTGGCCGCTACCTGGAATACTTTCTGGTGACGTCGTGGCTGGAGCACCTGCGCCAACATGAGCGTGTGACCCACGCCGACGCGGATCAGCAGGCCGAAGTGCGCGGTTTCCACATCGGCGATGCGCCGCCGAAGGTATCCCACTTCGTCGCGCCCCAGCAGTCGTAAGCTTGCTTGTTATCGAATGCGGCTCACTCGAGCCGCATTTTTTTATGCCTGGACGCGATGCTGGGCATCATCTCGGGATGGGGCGGATCTGCTCAAGGTTCCTGAGACAGCGCGTTGAGGCTTTCAAGGCGTTCCATCTCTTTCTTCTCTTTCTCTTTTCTAGCGCCTTCGCGATGCGACTTGATGGCGAGGAACATGCACACGCCCAGCACGCCGAGCTTGAACGTACCGAAGGCTAAAGGGACCCAGAAATTCATCATTGCCTCAAAACGCTGCGTCAGCAGCTTGATCGCTGCTCGCGGACGCTGAACGAAGTCAGAAGCGCGCGGAGCGAGTGCTAAAATCCATACAAGATTGCGAATTCTACCGCCAAAATCCATACAAGAAGTTGAATTGCCCGGTACGTGCGTCCTTGCCGCCGGCGGAAGCGGCGAAACACCCCCAAAAATCAAACATGGCTCTCTCGCGTCGTCTTAAAAAAGCAAGCATGTCGTGGGTGCGGCCCCTCACCGCCGGTGCGGGCTCCCGATACCAGCAAATCGCCACGCAGATCGTGACCGCGGTGGAGGACGGCGTCCTTCAGCCAGGAGACCGCCTGCCGACGCAGCGTGAACTGGCCCAGGCATTGGGCGTCGACCTCACGACCGTCACGCGGGCGTATTCGGAAGTCCGCCAGAAAGGGATCCTGGAAGCGCAAGGAGCCGGCGGGACGTATGTGGCCTATTCCGCGTCGGCAACAGGCGGCACGATCGATCTGGGGATGAACATCCCGCCATTGCTCGGCAGCGTGGCGTTTTCGCAGATGCTTGCAGAAGGCAGTGGCTCGACGCAGGTTGCGGCAAGCTCGATGGACCTGATGAGCTATCACGTGGGGGCGGGTGCCGCACGGCATCGTGCCGCCGGGGCGAAATGGCTGGAGCCGGTGCTTGGCCGCCTGGACACTGACCGGATCGTGGTCTGCCCCGGCGCGCAAACCGCAATCGCCGCACTGCTTCTGGCCAGAAGCCAGGCCGGGGATGCGATTGCCTGCGATGCGCTGACGTATCCAGGCTTTCTGGCCGCCGCCCGTTTGCTCCAGCGTGTGGCCGTCGGCGTGAAGTCAGATGCTTTCGGGATGGACCCCGAGGATCTGGAGCGCGTGTGCCGAAAGCATCGCCCGGCAATGCTGTACTTGAATCCGACGATTCAGAACCCGACCGCGCTGACGCTGTCCACCGAGCGGCGAACCGAGCTGCTGCGTGTAGCTAAGAAATTTGCGCTGCCTGTCATTGAAGATGATCCGTACTGGCTATTGGCCGAGCGGCCGCCGAGCACGATGTTTTCATTGGCCGCCAACATGTCGTCGGCGCCGGTTTACTACGTGTCGACGCTATCGAAATGCATCGCGCCCGGCCTGCGAACCGCATACCTGGTCGTACCTGCCGGCGAGCCGTTGACGCCCGTGCTGGATGCCCTGCGTTCGCTGGCGCTGATGCCCACGCCCTGGATGACGGAAATGGCGTCGACGTGGATCGAGTCGGACGCTGCGGTGCAATGGACGGCGCAGGTCAGGAGTGAGTTGCGGCACCGGCAAGGCATTGCCGCGTCGATCCTGCCGGGGGAGATTCAGGCCGACCCGAACGGGCTGCATCTATGGTTGCAGTTGCCGGGTCATATCGATCTGTACCGGCTTATACAAACGGCGCTTGAACAAGGTGTGAGCGTCACCGACTCGGCGTCATTTTCCACGGGGTCGTTCAGTCCCTTGGCGCTTCGTGTGTCGTTGGGGGGAGCGATTGATCGAGGTCGCCTCACGCATGGTCTGATCCAGTTGGCGGAGCTGCTCAAGGGGGATCTTGCCAGGCGGGATTCTCGCGTTGTCTGAGCTGCATGGACGTTCGATCTTTCGCGGCGACGTCGAATTGCCCGGAGATGCGGCAACGCCAAACGCCTTAAAAGGCTTCCCCCTGCCGCACGGCCAGCGCAGCCGCCGCCGCGCGCGTTTCCACGCCCAGTTTGACGTAGATGTGTTCCAGATGTTTGTTCACTGTTCGTGGCGACATGCCCAGTATTTCGGCGATATCCCGATTTGTTTTTCCCTTGGCCAGCCAGCGCAGCACATCGGCCTCGCGCGGTGTCAGACCGTAAGCCGTAGCCAGCGGCGCCGTCTCCTGCAACAGTAGCAATGTCTCGCCGCTGCGCCGTGATGCCGTCAGACTCAAGGTCAAACGCCCGCGTGCGCTGACAATCACCAGGGGTTCAGCCGCCGGTCCGGCCGTCAGATTGCGTGCCACCCAATCCGCCAAGGGCGCCGGCAGCTCCGCCGCATCCTCCGCGCAACCAAAGTACGCCGCCAACCAGATTCGAGCCTTGCCCGTCTTCCAGATGGGCAGCCCGCGTGCATCAAGCGCCACTACGGCGCGTGCCGCCGCATCAATCGCATCGAAGGCCGCGGTCAGGCTGCGCGCATTGCGCAAATGGGTTCGCAGCCTGGCCACCACCACGTCAGTGTCCAACGGCTTGGTCACGTAATCCACGCCGCCGACCCGGAACGCCTTCAACACGTGCTCGGGCTCTGTCAGGCCTGTCATGAACACCACGGGCACATCTCCCGCCGTGGGATGCGCCTTCAAGCGCGCGCAGGTCTCGAATCCATCCATCCCCGGCATCACCGCATCGAGCAGCACAATATCCGGCAACACGAAATCCACGCGTTCTATCGCCGATTGTCCATCGATTGCGACAAGCACCTGATAACCCGCTGCATCCAACGCGGTCGAGAGCATTTTCAGGTTGTCCGGCGCGTCATCGACCAGCATGACGAGATTCTTATCGGGCGTGGGCATGGTGACGCTGCACATGGTGTTTAAGCACCTGATTGAATTCATTCAGTTGAAACTCGCCAGCCAGCGCGCGCAGATGCGCGGTCAATTCGCGCGCTTCTGGCCGGCGGCCCCGTATTTCCTCCAGCTTGGCCTGTATGCCCTTGATATAGCCCATGGCACCCAGTTCCAGTAGCGCCTCGGCATCTTCGCGCTCCAGTGCCACCCGATGCAGATCACCCGCCGGCAGTGCCGCTGCCACCTGTGCGACCTGCCAGTCCAGCTTAAGCAAACGGCCGAGTTGGCTAAGCAGATCCTCGACCATCACGGGCTTGGCAATGAACGCGTTATGCCCGCGCTGCGCCGGATCTTTCGGATCCAGCCCCAGGATATTGGCCGACAGCATCACAATGGGCACGGCCACGCCTTCGTCACGCAAGCGCCGCAAGACTTCCCATCCCGTCATGTCCGGCATCGAGACGTCCATCAATATCAGTGCCGGCCGCAGCGTATGCACGCAGGCCAGACAAGCCGCGCCATGCGGCGCTTCGTGCACCTCGAAGCCCAGCGGCTCGAGCAGGTCGCAGACCAGGCGCCGCTGCGAAGGCTGGTCATCCACGGTCAAAATCCGCAGCCGCTCGCCGCGGTAGCCCACCACCAGTCCCGACGGCCGGGCGTCGCTGCGCGGCGAACGCACCTCCGGCAGGAACAGCTTGAGCGTGAACACGCTGCCGTGGCCGACGGCGCTGCGCACCGTCAATTCGCCGCCCATGATGCCGGTCAGCATGCGGCAGATGGTCAGGCCCAGGCCCGTGCCGGAATCGGCCTGCTCGACCGCCGCCCAACTACGTTCGAAGGGCAGGAAGATCCGTTCGAGGTCCTCGGCCGGTATGCCTCGGCCGCTGTCCGCCACTTCGAACAGCACCATGTCCGCCGCCGACTTCACGCGCATCGACACCAGCCCTGTCGAGGTGAACTTCAGCGCATTGCTCAACAGATTGATCAGAATCTGCCGCAACCGTTTTTCGTCGATATGCACAATGGACGGCAGTTCCGCCGCTTCATAGCAGAAGGTAAGCCCTTTGAGCGTGCTCTGTGGCCGGAACATCTGCACGATCTGCTCCAGAAATTCCGGCAGGCGCAGTTCGCTGTTTTCCAGCCTGAGCCTGCCGGCCTCGATGCGCGCGATGTCCAGCAAGCCATCGATCAGGCCGATCAAATGCTTGCCGCTACGATGAATCACATCGATGGCCTCACGCCGCGCCGGTGGCAAGCCCGGGTCGCGCAGCAGAATCTGCGCGTAGCCCAGAATGCTGTTCAAGGGCGCGCGCAACTCATGGCTCATGCCGCCCATGAAGCGGCTCTTGGCCAGGTTGGCGCTTTCGGCAGCTTCCTTGGCCTGTTGAAGCTGCGCATCGGTCTGTTTATGTGCCTCGATTTCGCGCAGCAGCAAGTGGGTCTGGCGATCCGATTCCTCTTGCGCCACGCGCCGGCTTTCATGGGCCAGCACCAGCCACCAGGCGGCCACGCCGCCGATCAGCAACAAGGCGGCATACAACTTCAGGAAGGTTGGCCGCAAACCCGAGGGGTCCAGGCCGGCTCGCATGTGACTGGCGACCTCCTGGTAGTAGATCAGGCCCAGAATGCCGGCCAGCAATGCACCCATCCCCGCCACGATCAAGAGGTAGTGGCCCAGGCGGCTATGCAGCAGCGGCGTGACCCGCGCCGGCAGCAGCCGGCCCAGGACCGTCTGCACCTGATCCTTCAATCGTCCCTGATCTTTGCAGCGATCCTGGCAGCGGGCATCCAGCGTGCAGCACAAGGAACAGATGGCGCCGTTATAGGCCGGACAATGCGCCATGTCGGGCTGTTCGAAGCGGTTGGCGCAGATCACGCAGACATGGTCCGAGCCCGCGACATCGACGGGCGCGCGCGCCAAGTTGTAGCGCCCGCGCGTGCGCCAGGCAATGACCGGCGCGCAGACAAAAGCCGCCAGCAATGCCACAAAGGGCGATAACGCCTGCGCCAGCGCACCCGCTGTACCCGGAAACACGCCGGCGAAGGCCAGCAGGCCCAGCGTCATGGCGATCAGCATGCTGCCCACGCCTACCGGATTGATGTCATACAGATAGGCGCGGCGAAACTCGATCCGTTCTGGCGAAAGGCCCAGCGGTTTGTTGATCACCAGATCGGCCACCAACGCCCCGATCCAGGCCAGCGCAACGTGCGAGAACACAGCCAGCACATGCTCCAGCGCGCCAAATACGCCCATCTCCATCAGAACCACGGCGATCAGCACGTTGAACACCAGCCACACCACGCGGCCCGGATGGCTGTGCGTGATGCGCGCAAAGAAGTTGGACCAGGCCAGCGAGCCGGCATATGCATTGGTCACATTGATCTTGACCTGCGAGACCACCACAAAGGCCGTCACCAGAACCAGCGCCAGGCCGGGATCGCTGACGACATAGGTATAGGCCGCCAGATACATGTGGGTGGGGTCCCCCGCCTTGTCGGCGGGCGCGCCCAGGGACAGGGCCAGCCAGGCCAGAAAGGCGCCGCCCAGAATCTTGGCCGCGCCCGGCAGGATCCAGCCTGGACCCGCGCAGATCAGCGCGAGCCACCAGCGTCCGCGGTTGGCCGCCGTGCGTTCGGGCAGAAAGCGCAGAAAGTCGACCTGTTCGCCGATTTGCGTCACCAGCGAGGCGGCCACCGCCACCGCCGAGCCAAACATCAGCAGATTGAAGCTGCCGCCCCGGCCGTCATAGCCCGGAAATTGCAGGAACTCCTGCAACGCGCCGGGATCACGGAAGGCGATGAAGGCATAGGGCAAGAGCAGCAGCACCAGCCATATTGGCTGTGTCCAGGTCTGCAGCCGGCTGATGAAGGTAATGCCATAAGCCACCATGGGCAGGATGACCACGGCGCACAGGAGATAGCCGATCGACAGCGGCAGGCCGGTGGCCAGTTCGATGGCCAGCGCCATGATGGCGGCCTCCAGCGCGAAAAAGATGAAGGTAAAGGAGGCGTAGATCAGCGAGGTGATGGTCGAGCCGATATAGCCGAAGCCAGCCCCTCGCGTCAGCAGATCCATGTCCAGGCCATGGCGCGCCGCGTAATAGGCAATCGGCAAACCGGTCAGAAAGGTGACCAGGGCCACGGCGACGATGGCCCAGAAGGCGTTGGTGAACCCATAGTTCAGCGCCAGCGCACCGCCGATGGCTTCCAGCGCCAGGAAAGACACGGCGCCCAGGGCGGTATTGGCAACGCGGAACTCCGACCATTTGCGGAACGACACCGGCGTGAAGCGCAGCGCATAGTCTTCCAGCGTCTCATTGGCGACCCAGGTGTTGTAGTCGCGGCGGATCTTGACGATGCGTTGAGGCGCGCTGGCAGACAAAGTGGGGCTCCGGGGGGCGTTGGGGATACGTCATTGAACGTAGTTGCCGTTGTAACGCCCCGGGGGCGCGCCTGCCTCTACGTCAATCAACGTATGTTGCACTGCGTCATCGGCTCCTAGTATGCCTTCACCCTCCGGGCTGCGGCATGTGCCGCGCATGCTCGGTTTCCCTGGTCGTGATCCATTGAGGAGTCATCGATGTCTGGCAAAACCCCTTTTGATAACGCGCCGGAGCTGCCTTCGCGCCGGCGTCTGGCCCTGGCCTTTGCCTCCCTGCCGCTATTGACCATACCGGCGTTGTCGCGAGCGGCAGCCCCGGCCACCTCGGCCATCAACACCACCGGCCTGGCCATTACCGACACCGAGGTCACGGTAGGCCAGTTGCACTCGGCGACCGGCACCATGGCCATCAGCGAAACGGGGTCGATCCAGTCCGAGCGCCTGGCGATCGAGCAGATCAATGCCATGGGCGGCATCCTGGGCCGCAAGATCAAGATCGTTCAGGAAGATGGCGCCTCCGACTGGCCGACCTTTGCCGAAAAGGCCCGCAAACTACTGGTCAGCGACAAGGTCGCCACCGTGTTTGGCTGCTGGACCTCGGCCTCGCGCAAGGCGGTCCTGCCGGTGTTCGAGAAAGAAAACGGTTTGCTCTACTACCCGACCTTCTATGAAGGCCTGGAGCAGTCCAAGAACGTCTTCTATACCGGCCAGGAGGCCACCCAGCAGATTCTGTCCAGCCTGGACTGGCTGGCGCGCGAGCAGAAGGCGCGTTCGTTCTATCTGATCGGCTCCGATTACATCTGGCCGCGCACCTCAAACAAGATTGCGCGCAAGCATATCGAGAACGTGCTCAAGGGCGAAGTGGTCGGCGAGGAATACTACCCGCTGGGTCACACGCAATTCGGCTCGCTGATCAACAAGATCAAGCTGAAAAAGCCTGATGTCGTGTTCGCCGTGGTGGTGGGCGGCAGCAACGTGTCCTTCTACAAACAGCTCAAAGCAGCTGGCGTCACGAGCGGCAAACAAAAGCTCCTGACCATCTCGGTGACCGAAGATGAATTGCTGGGGATCGGCGGTGAGAACGCCGAGGGCTTCTGGTCGTGCATGAAGTATTTCCAGAGTCTGGACAACTCCAACAACAAGAAATTCGTCGAAGCCTTCAAGGCCAGGTACGGCGCCAATGCCGTGATCGGCGATGTGACCCAGGCAGCCTATCTGGGACCCTGGCTGTGGAAGATGGCGGTGGAAAAGGCCGGCAGCTTCGATGTGGACAAGGTGGTCGCCGCCTCGGCCGGCCTGGAATTCAAGGAGGCGCCCGAAGGCTACGTCAAGATCGACCCCAATCATCACCTGTGGAGCAAGACCCGGATCGCACAGATCCGCAAGGACGGCCAGTTTGACGTGATCTTCGAGACCCCGGAGCTGATCAAGCCCGATCCCTTCCCCAAGGGCTATCAGTAATCACCTCGATCCGGGCGCCCCGCGCGGCGCCTTCTCACTGCCGGGAGCCATCCATGGAATCCTTTTCCGATCTCGGGGCCATCCTGCTGATGCAGGGCTTCAACGGTTTATCGGTCTTCAGCGTGCTTCTGCTGATGGCCTTGGGCCTGGCGATCATCTTTGGCCAGATGGGCGTCATCAACATGGCCCATGGCGAGTTCCTGGCGGTGGGCGCCTATTGCACCTATCTCTGTTCCGAACTGGTCCAGCAGTATGCGCCCGGCCTGATGCCGGCCTACTTCTTCGTCGCGATTCTGCTGGCCTTTGCCGTGACCTTCAGTCTGGGCTGGATGGTCGAGTGGCTGATGATCCGCCATCTCTACCGCCGGCCGCTGGACACGCTGCTGGCGACCTGGGGCTTGTCGCTGGTGCTTCAGCAGACGCTGCGCTCGCTGTTCGGTCCGCGTGAAGTCAGCCCCACGCTGCCTGAATGGCTGATGGGTTCCTGGCAACCGCTGGACGGCGTGGACATTCCGATCAACGGCCTGTTCGTCATGTCCATCAGCATCGTGCTGACGGGCGCGCTGCTCCTGGCGTTGTTCCGTTCGACCTGGGGCCTGCATGTGCGCGCCACGGTGCAAAACCGCGCCATGAGCGGGGCGGTCGGCATCGATACGAAGCGCGTGGACCGCGTGACGTTCTCGCTGGGGTGCGGTATCGCCGGCATTGCCGGCGCGGCCTTCACGACCATCGGTTCCACCGGCCCGACCAGCGGTTCGCTCTATATCGTCGACACCTTCCTGACGGTGGTGTTCGGCGGCGCTGCCAGCCTTTTCGGCACCATCGCGTCGGCCTTCGTCATCGCGCAGACGCAATCGATCTCGGAGTTCTTCATGACGGGCTCGATGGCAAAGGTGCTGACCCTGTCGGCCATCGTGATCATTCTGATGCTGCGTCCGCAAGGTCTGTTCAGCATCAAGGTACGCAAGTAGGGAGCGCATCATGCAGAAATTCTTTCGCAATGTCGTGGGTGGGCGTGAAGGGCTGGCCGGGCTGGCGATTCTGGCACTGCTGCTCTTTGTGGTGTTTCCGCTGGGGCTGGATGTCTTCCGGCTCAACCTCATCGGCAAATACCTGTCTTATGCCTTTGTCGCGCTGGGCCTGGTGCTTTGCTGGGGCTATGGCGGCATCCTGAGCCTGGGGCAGGGCGTGTTTTTCGGTCTGGGCGGCTACTGCATGGCCATGTTCCTCAAGCTGGAAGCCTCGACGCCGGAGGCCACCAAGATCCAGTCCACGCCCGGCATCCCGGACTTCATGGACTGGAACCAGCTGACCTCGCTTCCCTGGTTCTGGGTGCCGTTCAAGAGCTTCTGGTTCACATTGATGGCGGTGCCGGTGCTGCCCTGCCTGCTGGCGCTGATCCTGGGCGTGGCCATGTTCAAGCGCCGCGTGGGCGACACCTATTTCGCTATCGTGACGCAGGCCGTGGCCCTGATTCTGTCGGTGCTCATCATCGGCCAGCAAGGCTGGACCGGCGGCGTCAATGGCATCACCGATCTGAAGACGTTGCTGGGCTGGGACATCCGCACGGACAGTGCCCGGGTGACGCTGTACTTCATCAGCGGCGTGCTGCTGTTTGCGTGCATCCTGTTCGGCCGCTACCTGCTCTCGTCCAAACTGGGCAAGCTCTTGATGGCGATGCGCGACAAAGAAGAACGCGTGCGCTTCTCGGGCTATGACGTCGCCAGCTTCAAGGTCTTTGTCTTCTGCGTGGCCGCCGTGTTCTCGGCCATAGGCGGGGCCATGTTCACCTTGCAGGTCGGTTTCATGTCGCCCTCCTTCGTGGGCATCGTGCCTTCCATTGAAATGGTCATCTTCGCGGCGGTCGGCGGACGCCTGTCGCTGCTGGGCGCGGTATACGGCACGCTGCTGGTCAACTTCGGCAAAAGCTATTTCTCCGAGAGTTTCCCGCAGCTCTGGCTGTTCCTGATGGGCGGCCTATTCATAGCCGTCGTGATGGCCTTCCCCAACGGCCTGGCCGGGCTGTATCACCAATACACCCAGAAGCGCTTGGCGCGCAAAGCATCGCGCCAGCAGGCGGATGGCGCCGCGGAGGCAGCATGAACCCATCAGCGTTCGCGTTGTACATCGAAGGCCTGACCGTCTCGTTCAACGGCTTCGTTGCCGTCAACGACCTCAATCTGTATGTCGATCAGGGAGAGCTGCGCGTGATCATCGGCCCCAATGGCGCCGGCAAGACCACGCTGCTGGATCTGATCTGCGGCCGCACCAAGGCCACCGCCGGCTCAATCCGATTCAAGGACACGGAGCTGACCGGCCTGGCCGAATATGAAATCGTGCGCGCCGGCGTGGGCCGCAAGTTCCAGACCCCTTCCATCTACGAAACCCTTTCTGTGCGCGAGAACCTGGAAGTGTCGTTCCCGGCCGGTCGCAGCGTGCTGGGCGCGTTGACCTTCAGGCGCAGTCCGGCCGTGCTTGAGCGGGTCGAGCAGGTGGCCGAGGAGATTTTTCTGGCCGATCAGCTCGACCGCTCGGCAGAGTTGCTCTCGCACGGCCAGAAGCAATGGCTTGAAATCGGCATGCTGCTGATGCAGGAGCCCGAGCTGATGATGTTGGACGAACCGGTGGCCGGCATGAGCGTGTCCGAGCGCGAGCGCACCGCCGAACTGCTCAATCGAATCAGCCGCAACCGATCGCTCATCGTGATTGAGCACGACATGGAGTTCGTCAAGAACATCGCGCACAAGGTCACGGTGCTGCATCAAGGCCAGGTGCTGGCCGAAGGCAGCATGGACAAGGTGCAGTCTGATCCGCGCGTGATCGAAGTCTATCTAGGCCACTGAGGCCAGGAGGCAATATGTTCAATATCGCTGGTCTGGTTTCAGGCTATGGCCAAAGCAAAGTCATCCATGGCGTCGACCTTGCCGTGGCTTCCGGAGAAATCGTTGCCGTAATGGGCCGAAACGGCATGGGCAAGACCACGCTCTTCAAGACCATGATGGGCTTGCTGCCCACCCTGCACGGCTCTATCTCGCTGGACGGCAAGGCGCTGGAACGCCTGGAGAGCCATCAGCGCGTGCGCAGCGGGGTGGCATATGTGCCGCAGGGCCGCATGATATTTCCGACGTTGACCGTCGAGGAAAACATCCGTACGGGGATGCGCGGGCGGGCACTGCGAAACACCATACCGGAAGACATCTACGCTCTGTTTCCGGTGTTGCACGACATGCGCGCCAGGCGTGGCGGCGACCTGTCGGGCGGGCAGCAGCAGCAGCTTGCCATCGCCCGCGCTTTGGTCACCAACCCGCGTGTATTGCTGCTGGATGAGCCCACCGAGGGCATACAACCGTCCATCATCAAGGACATCGCCCGCAGCCTGCTGGAGATCCGCCAACTGCGCAATCTGGCCATTGTCGTGTCCGAACAAGTATTGAGTTTCACCATGCAGATCGCCGACCGGCTCATCGTGATCGACAAGGGACGCTTCGTGCACGAAGACCCTCGCGAGCGCGTCGACGAGAAGACGATCAGCAAATACCTGTCTGTCTGAAGCCGTTGTCCATCTCAAAGGAGCAAGACATGCCTGAAACCCTGATCAAGGTCGACCTGGCCCAATCCCCCTACGAAAACGAAGGCGTGCACAATCGCTGGCATCCGGATATTCCCATGGCGACGTGGGTCAAGCCAGGCGATGATTTCGTGCTCGAAACCTACGACTGGACCGGCGGCGCGATCAAGAACGATGACGATGCCTCCGATGTGCGCGACGTGGACCTGTCCACGGTGCACTTCCTGTCCGGCCCGGTTGGTGTCGAAGGCGCCGAGCCCGGCGACTTGCTGGTGGTGGACTTGCTGGATATCGGCGCCAAGCAGGAGAGCCTGTGGGGCTTCAACGGCTTTTTCAGCAAGAACAACGGCGGCGGCTTTCTGACAGAACACTTTCCCTCGGCGCAGAAATCGATCTGGGATTTCGAAGGCATGTTCACCACCTCGCGCCATATCCCTGGCGTGCGCTTCGCCGGCCTGATCCACCCGGGCTTGATCGGTTGCCTGCCGGACCAGGCGCTTCTGGACAAGTGGAACGAGCGTGAACAGAAGCTGATCGACAGCGATCCGGAGCGCGTTCCGCCCCTGGCCAATCCGCCGGCGCCCAAAACGGCGCACATGGGCAAGCTCAAGGGCGCCGAGCGGGATCGCGCCGCCGCCACCGGCGCACGTACCGTGCCGCCGCGCGAGCACGGCGGCAATTGCGATATCAAGGATCTGTCGCGCGGATCCCGGGTGTTCTTCCCGGTCTACGTCGACGGTGGCGGCCTGTCGGTCGGCGATCTGCACTTCTCGCAGGGCGACGGCGAGATCACCTTCTGCGGCGCGATCGAAATGGCGGGGTGGGTACATATGCGGGTGTCGCTCATCAAGGGCGGCATGGCCAAGTACGGCATTCGCAATCCCATTTTCAAGCCCAGCCCCATCACGCCCAATTACAAAGACTATCTGATCTTCGAAGGCATTTCGGTCGACGAAGGCGGCAAGCAGCACTATCTGGACGTGCACATCGCCTACCGTCAGGCCTGCCTGAATGCGATCGAATACCTGAAGAAGTTTGGCTATTCAGGCGCGCAGGCGTACTCGATCCTGGGCACGGCGCCGGTGCAGGGTCACATCAGCGGCGTGGTGGACATTCCCAATGCGTGCGCGACGTTGTGGCTGCCGACCGAGATCTTCGATATCGACATCCAGCCCAATGCGCTGGGCGACGTACCGCAGATAGTGCGGGGCATGGACATGCCCATCGCCAAAGACCTTTGAGGAGCCGGCATGCCGCTCTATGACTATCGCTGCCAGGATTGCGGCGAGTTCTCCGCGCTGAAGCCGTTGTCGCAATGGCGTGACCCCGCGCCTTGTCCCGATTGCGGCAGCGCCTGCGAGCGCTTCGTCAGTGGCGCGCCAGCAGTTTCGGCGCTGTCCTCGGCAATGAACCGTGCCCGCGCGGTCAACGAACGCGCGGCCCATGAACCTCGCAGCACCCGGGGCGGCCACGGCATGGGGTGCAATTGCTGCTCAGGCGCGAAAGCCGCGGGCCGAACGCGCCAGACCGCCGACGGCGGAAAAACCTTCGCTGGCGCGCGGCCATGGATGATCAGTCACTGAGCCTGGCCGCGCTCCGGGGCGGGGCGTTCAACGCCCCGCACTCACAGCGTAGCCATCTGCCCCGGCAGCCACAACGCCAATTGCGGCACGGCCAGCAGCAGCACGATCATCAGCAACAGCATCGCCAGGAACGGCAGCACGCCCATCACCACATCCATGAACTTCCCCTGCCCACGCACGCTGTGCACCACGAATAGATTCATGCCGAACGGCGGCGTGAGCTGGCCCATTTCGCACAGCACGATCAGCAGCACGCCGAACCAAACCGGGTCGTAGCCCAGCGCCATCACGATCGGCACGGTGAGCGGCGCGGTGGTGACCAGCATGGCAAGCGTGTCCATGAAGCAGCCGAGCAGGATGTAGAACAGGATGATGGCCAGCATCATGCCGAGCGGCGGCAGGTCCAGGCTGGTTACGGCGTTGACCAGCAAGGTGGTCAGGCCGATCGAGGACAGCACGAAGTTCAGGAAGAACGCGGCCAGCGTGATCAGGATGATCATGCCGGTGGTGCGCAGCGTGGCTTCGAAGGCGCGGCCCAGCATTTCCCAGGTCAGCACGCGCTTGTAGGCGCATAGCAGGGTGGCGGCCACCACGCCGAGCGCGGCGGATTCGCTGGCGGTGGCGATGCCGCCGTAGATTACGCCGATCACCAGCGCGAAGATCGCGAGCGGCGGCAGCAGGTGCGGCAGGGCGGCGATGCGCTCGGCCCAGCTTACCGAGGGGCGTTTGCCGGCCAGGCTTGGCCGCCACAGGCACAGGCCCACGATCAGGGCGACGAAAAGCGCGGTGAGCAGGATGCCCGGCAGCGTGGCGGCCAGGTAAAGCTTGGGCACCGACACGTTGGCGATCAGTGCGTACACGATCATGTTGATCGATGGCGGGATCAGGATGCCAAGCGTTCCACCGGCCGCGATCGAACCCAGGAACAGCGGCGCGTTGTAGCCCGACTTGCGCTGCTCTGGAAGCGCCAGCGTGGAGATCGTGGCGGCGGTGGCGACGCTTGAGCCGCTGGTGGCCGAGAACAGGGCGGAGGCGCCGATGTTGGCGTTCATCAGTCCGCCCGGCAGCCAGGACACCCACTTGGCCACAGCGCCGTACATGCGGCCGGCCACGCCTGAATGCACCAGCAGTTCGCCCATCAGGACATACAGCGGAATCGCGACCAGCAGGAATTCGGCGCTGGTGCCCCAGGCGAGTTCACCGATGGCGTTGGTCAGTTTCAGCGGGGAATAGGCGCCGGCCAGGCTCATGCCCAACAAGCCCACGGTGGCTGCTGCGGTCACGCTCAGCGCCAGAAGGCCGAGCAGCATGGAAATCGTCATTATCAACATGGCTCACTCCTGGGGTTGCGTGCGTGCGGGCACGGGTACGTCGGCGGTTTCTTCTTCGATGCCCTCTTCCACCGAATGGATGCCGATGAGCGCATTGACCGCCTGCCAGCGGCCGCGCATCACGCGGCCCAGTGCGCAGGCGCCGAGCACCACGATGGTGAGCAGGAAGAACGCATAGCCGGCGAACCAGAGCGATTGCGGGATCCATTGCGGTACTTGCAGCGGGGTGTTGGACACCGATTGGAAGGCAATGGAGTCGGCCAGAACGAACCACGCGTGCCAGGTCAGGGTGCCCACGAACACGCCCAGGCAGGCCAGCGCGAAGAGGTCGAGCACGACGCGCGTCTTGGCGGGAAGATGGGTATAGACCACGTCCACCCGGATGTGCGAGCGTCGCAGCAAGGTGATGGGAAAGGCCCACGCGCTGGCCACCGCCAGCGTGTAGCCGGCCAGCTCGTCGGCGCCGCCGAGCGAGACGCCCGCGACCTTGCGCGCGATCAGGTCGGCCACGATGAGCCAGGATACGAGCAGCAGCCCGAGGCCGCCGATCCAGGCGCCAATGCGGGCCACGCGTTCGAGCAGGCGTAGCGATCCATGCGTTTCTGTCGTCATGAGAGTTCCTTGAAGTTCAGCGCAGCGTCACGCCCAGGGCCTGGCCCACGGACGCGCTCCAGTTGGCGGCGCATTCCTCACCACAGCGCCGCGCCCAGCGGCTCGCCATCTCGGTGGCGACCTCGTGTAGCGTGGCGCGCTCGGCGTCGGTGGGGGTGGAGGCCTGCATGTCGGCCTGTGTGTGGATACGGCACTCGCCCTGTCCGGTGTTGCAGGCGAGCGCATAGTCGCCCTCGCGGCCGGTCTCGTCCCAAAGGCGCTCTTCCAGCACCTTCGCCTCCTTGAGCATGAACTGCTGCACGGCGGGGTCCAGCTTCTGCCAGCGGCGTTCGGCGATGGCGTAAAAGCCGATGGACCAGTCGATCGGCAGCAGATAAAGATTCTTGGCCACGTCGTACCATTTCGCGGCGTTGCCCGAGCCGATGCCGGTCACCGCGCAATCGACCACGCCCGTCTGCAAGGCGGGAATCACCTCGGCAAACGCAATGGTCACCGGCGAGGCGCCCAGCGCCCGCACGTATTCGGCCATGTTGCTGCCGCGGGTGCGCACCTTGCGGCCCTTCAGGTCGGCCAGACTCTTCACCGGTGCGCGGCAGAAGAACACCTGCGCGGTGTACGGCACGGTGGCCAGCAGCCGCACGCCGTGGCGCTTGAGCATGCGCTGTTCCAGCACGGGCCGGTAGGCGGCCACCATCTTGCGGGCGGTGGCGTAGTCGGTCGCCATGCCGGGCAGGTCCACGCCTTCGAAGGTCGGATCGTCGCCGCTGACGAAGGCGAACACGCCCATGCCGACGTCGAGGGCGCCGGCGCGCATCAGGCGCACGATCTCGGGGCCTTTCAGACCGCTCTCCGACAGGCCGATCAGCTCGGCAGTCACTTTGCCGCCGGAGGCCTCGGGCAGGGTCTTTTCCCAGAACGGCTTTTCAACCGCGCCGAAGGTGTAGTTGTGGCTGCCGCCGCCGACCACCGCGAAGCTCAGCCATGCGGCCTTCTTCGCCGGGTCCGGTTCGGCTTCGGCGCGCTCGAACGCCAGCAGCAGCTTGCGGCGCAGGGCGATGGCATCGTCCAGAGTCTTCAGGCCCGGCGCATCGGCCGCCCACTGGTCATTGCCGAAGTAGGCGTGGGTGGCGCCGGTGGCCAGCAGCAGGCTGTCGTAGCCCAGGCTGCTGCCATCGGCCAGCTGCACCTCGCGGGTGGCCTTGTCGATGGCGACGACCTCGCCCAGGCGCACTTCCACGTTGCGCTGGTGGCCGAGGATGTGGCGCAGCGGCGCGGCGATATCGGGGGCGGACAGGCCGGCGGTGGCGACCTGGTACAGCAGGGGTTGGAACAGGTGGTGGTTGCGGCGGTCGAGCAGGGTGATCCTGATCTTCTCGCGGGCCAGGGCCCGGGTGGCCCAGAGGCCCGCAAAACCGCCGCCGATGATGACCAGGTGGGGGACTGGTTCGCGGCTCATCGACGTACTCCAGAGGGGGATGGATGTCGCCCTGCATCATCGCACGTCACATGGCTGCCAGTGGCCATGGGTGATACTCCGCTCAGCCTGCAGCCCACCGAGGAAA
>DMTA01000317.1 GCA_003454835.1 Achromobacter sp.
GAACAAGGCCGACGTGGCGTCCGCGCTGGTCCGCCGCTGGTTCGACACCCAGAACCTGGTCGCGGTGGTGGACGGCGGCGCCAGCTCGGCCGGGCTGGCTGCCCAGGGCGTGGCGCGCGAGAAAGGCGGCACAGCGCTCATCAGCGGCGGCTTTGCCGGGGACTTCAGCGGCAAGCAATGCAGCAACCTCAGCACGCAATGGGCGCCTGACACTTACGCGCTGGCCAACGCCGTGGTCAAGAGCGTCGTCGAAAGCGGCGGCAAGAGCTGGTACTTCATCACCACCGACTACGTCTTCGGCAAATCGCTGGAAAGCAATGCGTCACGCTTCGTCGAAGGCGCAGGCGGCAAGGTCGTGGGCAGCACGCGCCACCCGCTGGGCGCCATGGACTTTGCGTCGTTCCTCATCCAGGCGCAGTCATCCAAGGCCGACGTCGTGGGCCTGGCCAGCGCCGGCGGCGACCTGGTCAACCTCATCAAGCAGGCGCAGGAGTTCGGCCTGGCGGGCGGCAAGCAGCGGATGCTGACCTTCCTGACCTTCATCAACGACGTCCACGCAATGGGTCTGCCCGTCGCACAGGGGCTGACCTTCCCCACCGGCTTTTACTGGGATGCCGACGAGGACACCCGCGCCTGGACGCAGCGCTGGCAAAAGAAGATGGGCGTCACCCGCGCGCCGTCCATCGTCCAGGCCCTGAGCTACGTGGCCACCACGCATTACCTGCAGGCCGCGCAGGCCGCCGGCACCTTCGACGCCGCGGTGGTCAACCAGAAGATGCGCGAATTGCCCATCACGACCAAACTGATAAAGAATGCCCGGGTGCGCCCCGAGGATGGCCGCGTCATCATGGACCTGTACCTGGTCGAGGTGAAAAAGCCCGCCGAATCCAAGCATCCGAACGACTACTACCGCATCCTGTCCACGGTGCCCGGCGAAAAGGTCTTCGTGTCGCTCGCCGACAGCGAATGCCCGCTGGTCAAGAAATAGGACGCGCCGGATCTTCGTCCGGCCGCAGGGTGAAGGCAAATACACAAAGGAGACAGCCATGAAGTGCTATTGCGTCGTCAATTTCCGCGAACCGCTGCAGGAAATGGACCAGCCTACTCCCACGCCGCAAGGATCGCAGGTGTTGCTGAAGGTCCGCGCGGCCGGCGTGTGCCACAGCGATATCCACTTGTGGGAAGGCGGCTACGACCTGGGCCAGGGCCGCACCCTGTCGCTCAAGGATCGTGGCGTGTCGCTGCCGCTGACCATGGGCCATGAGACAGTCGGCGCCGTCGTGGCGGCCGGCCCCGACGCGCAAGGCCTGGCCACCGACCGCAATTACCTCGTCTATCCGTGGATCGGCTGCGGCAAATGCCCGTCGTGCATGGCCGGCATGGAAAACCACTGCACCGCGCCCGCCTGCCTGGGTGTGCACCGCGCCGGCGGCTACGCGGACCACATCGTCGTGCCGCATCCGCGCTACCTTATCGACATCGGCGACCTGGACCCGGCGCAGATCGCCCCCTACGCCTGCTCGGGCCTGACCACCTATTCCGCACTGAAGAAGATCGGCGCCGACGTTTATCGCGAACATCCCGTCGTGATCTTCGGCGCGGGCGGCCTGGGACTGATGAGTCTGACGCTCATCAAGGCGCTGGGCGGCGCGGGCGCAATCGTCGTCGACATCGATCCCGCCAAACGCCAGGCAGCGCTGGATGCAGGCGCGCTGGCGGCCATCGACGGCGCCGCGCCTGACGCCGCGCAGCAGATCATCAAGGCCGCCGGCGGCAAGCCGGTGCAAGCCGCGATCGACCTGGTCGGCGCGCCAGCGACCACCTCGTTGGCGTTCGACTTCCTGACCAAGGGCGGCAAGCTCATCATCGTTGGCCTGTTCGGCGGCGCCTCCACCTGGCCCATCGCGTTGATCCCGATGAAGGCGCTGTCCATCATTGGCAGCTACGTGGGCAACCTGACCGAACTGAAGGAACTGATGGACCTGGTGCGGGCGGGCAAGGTGCCGCCGATGCCGGTCCACCGTCACGCATTGGCCGAGGCTGACAGCGTGCTGGCCTCGCTGCGCGAAGGCAAGGTCGTGGGCCGGGCGGTGTTGACGGTTGATTGAGGCGTTTGCGGCGATTGCGACTGAACGCGCCCGGCAGCGGGCGCGTTTTTTTGACGCCTGAATTTTGACGCCTGATCTTTGACGCCTGCTTTGGGCGCCCGCTTTGGACGCTCGCTTTGCACGCCTGCTTTGGGTCGCCTGCCTTTGGACGCCTACGCCGGCCGCAATCGCGGATCGTAGATGAAACGTTCGCGCCGCACCACCACGATATCCTCGGCGTCCGGATGGGACGGATTGATGAGGAAATTGCAATCCGGCACGCCGCGATACGGCACGATGGCGCTGGGAAGTTCCAGTAGCGCCGACACCCCCGACGCCACCCAGTTGTCGCCCACGGCCTGTGAAGCCTCGGCAAACGGCACCGCGTCCCAGAACGGATAATCGTCCTGCAACTGCGCCAGCGACAGCGACTGGCGCGCTTCGAAGATGCTGTTGGGCACGGCCAATTCGATCAGGTAGCGGTTGGCATGCTCGGAAGCGCGCGCGGCAAAATGCACCACCGTTTCCAACACCGCCAGCGCCACGCTGGCCGACGCGTACACAACTGGCGTGCCGGGACTGTTGTAGCGCCCGCCCACCGCAGCCGCCCCGGCGCCGGAAAGGTCGTCCGCCCGGTACTTGCCCGCCGTGGTGCCAATGCGCCAGAGCGAAACGTAATCGGTCATGCGTAAACGCCCGCGGCGGCGCGGGCCAGCGTGTCTTCGACGATGCGGCTACTGGCGTCCGACGTCAGGAGCGACAGCGGCTTGACGTTGCCCAGCGCCGGCACGGGCGTGTTCAGCCACAACCCCGCTTCCTCGTCACTGCCTAGCACCTGGCGGGCGACGCGCACGACCCGGGCGACGCGGGCAAGCCGGTCGGATTCGCCCAGCGGCAGCGCCTGGCCTTCGCGCGTCCAGCGCGACAGCGA
>DMTA01000319.1 GCA_003454835.1 Achromobacter sp.
CACGCCCGGCGTCCTTCTGCGCCGGCCGCTGCGCTCGCCGGGCATGGCCAGGCGCTACCGGCACCCGTGTGATCAGCGCGCCAGCCAGGCGCCGATTACCACGGCCACGGCCAGCCAGATCCATTCAACCGCGCCGTTGGCCAGGCTGGTCAGGGTCCAGGCCAGGTGCGGGCCCATCCGCAGCGCGGCATCCATCGGGTTCAGGCCGATCGAACCACCCATCCAGGCGCTGGCGATGCACCAGTAGGCCACCGCGCTCACCAGCACCGTGCCCAGCACCACCAGCGCGATGCGCAGGCGGCCCGGGCCCAGCGTGCCCAGGCGCAGCATGAACGTGAGTTCCAGGGCGGTCAGCACCGCCATCCAGCCGACCTGGCGGCCGGTCATCAGGGCCAGCAGCACCCAGACCATCGGGGCGACAACCAGACCCAGCAGCAGCATGAAGGGCCAAAGCCAGGTGACGGTCCTGGCACGCGCGGCATTGGAGGACATCGAAGCTTCCTGAAGGACACCCACAGGATACTGTGGTTTGCCGCAGTGCACCGGCGGGGGCAGGGCGGCTGGGCTAGAATGCCGTCTTGCGTGGCTTCGGCCGCGGCCCCATATCGGTCCCCATGTATTCCCGTAGCAGCGAACCTGTCCACTTCGAACGCGATTGCGAGGCCGTGATGGTCCCGCAGGGCGACACCGTGACCCTGCCTGCCGGCAGCTATGGCTATATCACCCAGGCATTGGGCGGCAGCTATTCGGTGTTCGTCGAAGGCAACCTGTTCCGCATCGCCGGCAAGGACGGCGACGCCATCGGCAAGGAGGCGCCTGCGCCGCTGGAACTGCCCGCCGATGCCACCGATGAACAGGTGGAGCAGCTGGTGTGGCAGCAGCTGCGCACCTGCTTCGACCCGGAAATTCCGGTGAACATCGTCGAACTGGGCCTGGTCTATGAAGTCGAGATCAAGCATCTGGACGAGGGCCAACGCGAGATCGACGTGAAGATGACCCTGACCGCGCCCGGCTGCGGCATGGGTGACATCCTCGTCGACGATGTGCGCAGCAAGCTCGAGATGGTCCCGACCGTGGCCCAGGCCGATGTCGAACTGGTGTTCGACCCGCCGTGGAACCAGCACATGATGTCCGAGGCCGCCCGGCTCGAAACCGGCATGCTTTGACCTACGGCCCGCCGTACGGTGGGCCCGGCACTACCCGCAACCAGAACAGGAATCCTCCGGTGTCCCAGTCCATTCCCAGCTTCGCCGTCACCCGTTCGGACCACCCGCGCAGCGCTGAAGAGCGCGCCCAGATCCTGGAGAAGCCGGGCTTCGGCCTGCACTTCACCGATCACATGGTGGAAGTGCGCTGGGACAAGGACACCGGCTGGCACAACGCCAACGTGCGTGCCTATGGCCCGCTGCAGCTGGACCCGGCTGCGGCCGTCCTGCATTACGGCCAGGAAATCTTCGAAGGCATCAAGGCCTACCGCCACGCCGATGGTTCGATCTGGACCTTCCGCCCGGATGCCAACGGCCGCCGCCTGCAGCGTTCGGCGCAGCGTCTGGCGCTGCCGGAACTGCCGGTGGAGATCTTCGTCGAATCGCTGAAGCAGCTGATCGCGCTGGACAGCGCCTGGGTGCCGTCGGCCGATGAGTCCAGCCTGTACTTCCGTCCGTTCATGATCGGCGACGAAGCCTTCCTCGGGGTACGCGGCGCGCACAAGGCCGGCTACTACGTCATCGCCAGCCCGGCCGGCCCGTACTTCGCCAAGGGCGTCGCCCCGGTGTCGATCTGGCTGTCCACCGAATATGCGCGTGCAGCCAAGGGCGGCACCGGCGCGGCCAAGTGCGGTGGCAACTACGCCGCCTCGCTGCTGCCGCAGCAGAAGGCGCAGGCACAGGGCTGCTCGCAGGTGCTGTTCCTGGACCCGGTCGAAGGCAAGTACCTGGAAGAACTGGGCGGCATGAACGTCTTCCTGGTCTACAAGGACGGCACCCTGGTCACCCCGGAACTGTCCGGCAGCATCCTCGAGGGCATCACCCGCGAGAGCATCCTGCAGCTGGCCCGCGACCGCGGCATGAAGGTCGAAGAGCGCAAGGTCACCATCGACGAGTGGAAGAACGGCGTGGCCTCAGGTGACATCGCAGAAGTGTTCGCCTGCGGTACCGCGGCGGTGGTCACCCCGATCGGCCAGCTCAAGGGCGAAGGCTTCTCGGTGGGCGACATCAACGCCCCGGCCGGCGAAGTGACCATGTCGCTGCGCAAGGAGCTGACCGACATCCAGTACGGCCGCCAGCCGGACCGCCACAACTGGCTGGTCAAGCTGGGCTGATCGCCCGCACTGAACTGTAGAGCCGAGCCCACGCTCGGCTGCGCTCCCTGTAGAGTCGAGCCATGCTCGACTGCCGTACCCGGAAAGCCCGTCCCCGCGACGGGCTTTCTGCGTTTCAGCAACCATCTCCGGCAGGCTGCCTGCCGATGTCGGCAAAGACATGGGTGGACACTCAAAGTCCCGTTCATGTCTGTCGAGGTGGCGTGAAAGTTCCTTCACCTTCACAAACCCTACACCCAAAACGTCTCAGATCAGACATTTCACGTTACTGAAAAGACGCTGAAAATCTTGTGGAGTCCGTTTCAGGTCATTAGCGTCAACAGTACGGCGGGTCGCAGGGGAATCCGCTGACTGACCGGACTTCGAGCCATGCGTGCACACCTCCATCGCGCGCTCGGGCCGGTGCTTCTGCCGATTCCGGCATTCACACCACTAGAAAGGGAAATTCCGATGTCCCAGGTTTCGCAACCGCGCCTGCGCAAGTCGTGGGTGGTTCTCAGTGCTTCCGTCGTCACCTCCCTGCTGCTGGCCGCCCCGGCCTTCGCTGGCGATGTCCAGCTCAGCGGGTTGAAGTCCGCGCCGGTGCACCAGCAGTTCATCGTCAAGTTCAAGGACGGCAACCAGCTGGTGGCCAATACCACCGCACTGGCCTCGTCGCTGAAGACTGCCGCCGCCGGCCTGCCCAGCGCGCAGGGTCGCGCCCTCGGCCTGCAGCAGGTCCGCCGCCTGGCCACCGGTCCGAGTGTGGTGCGCTCCGACCGCGCGCTGGACCAGGCCGAATCCGAGCTGCTGATGCGCAAGC
>DMTA01000520.1 GCA_003454835.1 Achromobacter sp.
ATCGCGCCGACAGGACGCGCAACCCGGGAACCCACGCCGCCTGCTCGGCGCTTCCGGCGGGCAGGATCAGCGTGGCATCGGGCGTGTCTCGGGCAACGCTCAAGGCGATCACCAGCGGCGCAGCGACCGGCACGAGCGCGCCGGTGAGGGACAGCTCGCCGGCGAGCACCAGACGGGAGAGCGCGGGATCCGGGGCGCGGGACTGATCCTCGGGATGGTCACCAGGGCGTTCGTTGGCGCGTTCCCCCTGGCAGTCATTGGAAGGTTCGCCGGGTAGCTCGCTGAGAGGTCCGGGGCGACGGCCATCGGGCTGTTCGCTGGAATCTCCGCCGCGCTTCCGGCCCGACTGCGCCCCCTCCTGCACTGGCGCGGCCAACTGACCGGAGGCGAGCAGCACGCCCAGCGCGATCGGAAGATCGAAGCGGCCGGACTCCTTGGGCATGTCTGCCGGCGAAAGATTGACGGTGATGCGTCCCGCCGGAAACTCGAAGCCGCTGTTGATGATGGCCGCCCTGACGCGCTCGCGGCTTTCCCGGACCTCGGTATCGACCAGCCCGACGACATTGAATCCCGGCAAGCCGGATCCCAGGTGCGTTTCGACGCGAACCGCATGGGCGTGCATGCCGCTCAGGGCCCTGCTGGCAAGTACGGCAAGCGTCATGGTGGTCTCCGGATGAGGTCGGGCCGCCAGTATCCGCAAAAACAAACGGCCGCGGAGAGCGGCCGTGACAAAACGATCTCGCGCATGCCCGCCCGAAGCGGGACGCGCGGCGCTTGCTTACTTATCCAGGCCTGTTGCCGGCCCCTTATCCAGACCCGTCAGGCGCTGTTCCATCTGCTGCACCTGGGCGGCCAGTTGATCGACCCGGGCGCGCGTGCGGGCAAGCAGGTCGGCCTGCACGTCGAACTCTTCGCGGGTGACCAGATCCAGCTTGGAAAACGCCTGCGTCATCATCGCGCGGACGTTGCGCTCGACGTCCGCCGCGGGGCTGCGCGCGATCAGGTCTGAAATGTTCTTCTGAAGGTCTTCCATCCACTGGGTGCGATTATTCATATAGGCCTCTCGATGTTCTTGATGGCTCAAGTGTAGTGCGTCGGCCGAGCGGTTTCAGGCGGGGCCGGTTGCGCCGCCGCAAAAAAAAGGGCGGGCCGCATGCGGTGACCGCCCTTCAAAGCACAGGAGAAAACCGGGCTGCCTGACGGCAACCCCCTACCAACACCACTAGCCTGCCGCGTGGTCGCTCGGACCGCGCAGTGCATCGTCCATATGACCGATGCACGTCCTGAATCCGATTCAACTCGAGCCCACACCGGTCAACAAGCCGACCCGTGTAAACCCTCGTATCACGATGGCGCCCCAATTTAGGCGCGGCGTAACGGCTTCCAGCCGCCGTTGGAAATTCTGCGCGGGACACAGACCCGCAGCCTGCAACGCTGAGCGCCCGATGACGCGTTCTGCCGCTACGTCATCGCACGATCGCCGGCGCGTATCGGCAGTCAAACCCCTCGCATTAAATGGCTACAAATCCTTCTTGAGGAACACATGTGGTTGCATGTAGCCGCTACGCGTTATTGCGCACCAAATTGAAGCCGGCATGCGGTGCATCACGCACCACAACGGTGCCAATTCGCACAACTTCTGCGCCTTTCCCGGGCATCGCCAGCGCTGGCAAACATGGCATGGATATTGCTTTAACCACGATGCGTGCAACCATGAGAGGAAATGCCATGAAACTCATCATCGCCATCATCAAGCCCTTCAAGCTCGACGAAGTGCGGGTGGCTCTATCCGGGATCGGGGTCCAGGGTCTGACCGTCACCGAAGTCAAAGGCTTTGGCCGCCAGAAAGGCCACACCGAACTCTATCGCGGCGCGGAATACGCCGTGGACTTCCTGCCCAAGCTGCGCGTCGAGGCCGCCGTGCCAGACCACCTTGTGGACCAGGTTATCGAAGCGATCGAACAAGCCGCCCGCACCGGCAAGATCGGCGACGGCAAGATCTTTGCCGCCCCCCTTGAACAAGTCATCCGTATCAGAACTGGCGAAGCCGGCGAAGCTGCGCTGTAAATAAATAAAGACTCAATGGAGCCTGAAAATGGATAAAGCAGATATCTCCTGGTTGCTCGTCTCTACCCTGCTTGTATTGATGATGGCCGTACCCGGCCTGGCCATGTTCTACGCCGGCCTGGTGCGCAGCAAAAACGTGTTGTCCGTTCTGCTGCAAGTGTTGTGCACGTTCGTGCTGGGCCTGGTTCTCTGGTTCATCTATGGATACTCCCTGGCGTTCACCGAGGGCAACGCCTTCTTCGGCGGCCTCTCGCGCGCTTTCTTCTCTGGCATGTTCAATCCGGCAGACGGCACGTACGCCATGTCGAACACCCTGACCGAGCTGCTGTTCGCCTCGTTCCAGGCCACGTTCGCCGGCATCACCTGCGCCCTGGTGGTCGGCAGCTTTGCCGAACGCGCCCGCTTTTCGGCTGTGCTGGTGTTCACGGTGATCTGGTTCACGTTCGCCTACATCCCCATCGCGCACATGGTGTGGTTCGCCTCTGAAACGGCGCCTGGTCTGCTCAACGCACAAGGCGCGCTGGACTTTGCCGGCGGCACCGTGGTGCACATCAACGCGGGCGTGGCCGGTCTGGTGGGCGCCTATGTGGTCGGCAAGCGCGTGGGCTATGGCCGCGAAGCCATGCAGCCGCACAACCTGCCGATGACCTTCGTGGGCGCCGCCCTGCTGTGGGTGGGCTGGTTCGGCTTTAACGCAGGTTCGGCGCTGGCCGCCAACGAGAACGCCACGCTGGCCTTCTTCAACACCATGATCGCCACGGCGGGCGCCGTGCTGGCCTGGCTGTTCACGGAATGGGCCATCAAGGGCAAGCCCTCGATGCTGGGCGCCGCTTCGGGCGCCATCGCCGGCCTGGTCGGCATTACTCCCGCCGCCGGCCTGGTCGGCCCGGTGGGCGCGCTGATCATCGGCGTGGTTGCCGGCGTGGTCTGCGTCTGGGGCGTGAATGGCCTGAAGCGCATGCTGCGCGCCGACGATGCGCTGGACGTGTTCGGCATCCACGGCGTGGGCGGCATCGTCGGCGCCCTGCTCACCGGCGTGTTCAATGCGCAGATCTTCGGCGGCCCCGGCCTGGCCGAGCCCAGCATGATCGCTCACCAACTGTGGGTCCAGCTTGAAGGCGTGTTGCTGACCATCGTCTGGTCCGGCGTGGTGGCGTGGATTGCCTACAAGATCGCCAATGCCCTGTGCGGCCTGCGTGTGCCGGAAGACCAGGAGCGCGAAGGCCTGGACGTCACGAGCCACGGCGAATCCGCTTATCACAGCTAAGCGCTGCAACGTCCCCGCCGTGACCTGCGGCGGGGCGGATTGGAAAATGAAAGAGCCCTTCATCTTGAAGGGCTCTTTTTTATGTCTGCCTGCTTGGGAAGGTGTCGGACACCCGGTTCAATCAATGTCGCGAAGCTGCGATCAGGCCGGGCCGAGGGCATCCAGGTCGACGGGCAAGGCGCGGTTGAGCGCCGACGCCACCTTGATGCGAAGCGCGTTGGAGTGCGCCCGGCGCACCTCGCGCTTGACGTCCAGCAGCTGCTGCGGATGCATGGAAAACTCGGTCAGGCCCAGCCCGAGCAAGAGGCGGGTCATGCGTGAATCACCTGCCATTTCGCCGCAGACGGCCACCGGCTTGCCCGCCCGTTCGCCGGCATTGATGGTGTTGGCGACCAGGCGCAGCACTGCCGGGTGCAGCGGATCGTAAAGCGAAGCCACGTCGTGGTCGCCACGATCGATGGCAAGCGTGTACTGGATCAGGTCGTTGGTGCCGATGGACAGGAAGTCCAGCGCCTGGGCAAAGGGTTCGATCGCGATGGCGATGGCGGGAACTTCGACCATCGCACCCACTTCCATATGCGGCGCATAGGCCTGGCGGCGGGCGTCGAGTTCGCGCCGGGCGGCCTCGATGGCGGCCTTTGTCGCGACGACCTCATGCATGTGCGCGATCATCGGGATCAAGAGGCGCACCGGCCCGTGGGCGGACGCCCTGAGGATGGCCCGCAACTGAGTCGCGAACATCTCGGGACGCGCCAGGCAATAGCGGATGGCGCGTTGCCCCAGCGCGGGATTGGTGGCCACGGTGGCCTCGCCGTCCAGCGTCTTGTCCGAGCCGATGTCCAGCGTGCGGATCGTGACCGGGCGGCCGGCCATCACCTTGACGACCGAGGCATAGGCCTCGTACTGCTCTTCTTCGCCGGGCAGGTCCGGCCGGCCCATGAAGAGGAATTCGCTGCGGAACAGTCCGATGCCGTGCGCGCCGGACGCCAGCGCCAGCGCGGCCTCGTCCGGCAGCTCGATATTGGCGTGCAGCACGATGTCGATGCCATCCAGCGTGACGGACGGTTCGTCTCGCAGGAGGCTGAGCTCGGCGCGCTCGTCGGCGTACGCGGCTTGGCGGCGGCGGTATTCCTGGAGGATGCGGTCGGACGGATTGACCACCACGGCGCCGACCGAGCCGTCGATGATCAGCATATCGCCATCGCGGACCAGTTCGCGCACGTTGCCCATTGCCACCACTGCAGGCACGCCCATGCTGCGCGCGACGATCGCGGTGTGCGAGGTCGGCCCGCCCAGGTCGGTGACAAAGGCGGCGAAACGTCCGCCGCGCAGGCGCAGCATGTCGGCGGGAGAGATATCGTGCGCCACCACGACCAGGGCGTCATCGCCGCCCATGTGGGACATGTCGGGCAGGATTGCCGACGTGCCCGCCAGGACGTGCAGCACGCGCTCGATCACCTGACGCACGTCCGCCCCGCGCTCGCGCAGGTACTCGTCTTCCATGGCGTCGAACTGCTGACCCAGGATCTGGCCTTGCGTCGTCAGCGCCCATTCGGCGTTGTAATGGCGTTCGGCGATCAGGGCGAGCGTCTGCTCGGCCAGAAGCGGATCGCCCAGAAGCAGGCTGTGCACGTTGAGCATCGCGCCCAGCTCGCGCGGCGCATCGGCCGGCAGCGTGTCGGCCAGCTGCAGCAGTTCCTGCTGCGCCGACGCCAGCGCCTCGGTCAGGCGGGAGCTTTCGGCGGGCACGTCTTCCGGCGAGATCCGGTAGTGCGCGACTTCAAGGGCCGCGGCGCCCATGACGACGGCGCGGCCGATGGCGTAGCCCTTGGCCACGCCCTTGCCGTATAGACACACAACGGGGCTGGCAGGACCTGCCCCGTTGGACGCACCGGTCGCGGGGACGCCGGGCGCGGGAAGGGGCGAACCGGCCCGAGCCGGGCCGGTCGATTCAGAAGAGGGTCTATTCCTGCTCACCGAATTTGCTGTCGAACAGAGTTTCGATTTCGGAAAGCGCTTGCTCGGCATCGCTGCCGGAGGCTTCCAGCTTGACGGTGACGCCCAGCCCGGCTGCCAGCATCATGACGCCCATGATGCTCTTGGCATTCACGCGCTGCGCTCCGCGCGAAATGAAGATCTCGCTGGAAAACTTGCTGGCAAGCTGCGTCAGCTTGGCCGCGGCCCGCGCGTGCAATCCCAGTTTGTTGCTGATGACAATGTCAGTATTAGGCATAGGAAAGGTAGTGACCGCAGGCTATGCCGCGGTGTTGATCGCAGCCAATCGTCGTACCGATCGTCGGCTTGAAATAATAGCCGACATAATAGGGCAATTTTCCGCCCGTCAGTCTACCCGCAAGACCCCCTGCACCCCGCCTGCGAGCGCCTTTTCGCGGGTTTCGGCCAACGGCAGGTTGCGGTAGGTCAACGCGCGCAGCAGCATCGGCGTGTTGAGCCCCGCGAGCACACAGCATTGGATGCCCTGGGCCTGCGCGTCGGCGACCGCGCGCTTGGAGATGTTGGCGGGCGTGGCGCCAATCAGGTCGGTCAGCACCAGAACGCCCGCGCCGTGGTCCTGCTCGAGAATGTCTTTCAGCACATCCGGCGCCAGGTCGTCCGGCAGGTCTTCCGGCAAGATGTCATGGATTGCCAGCATGCCGTCCAGATCGCCCATGACGTGGCTCGCGCACTCGCGCATTGCCGCGCCCAGAGGCGCGTGCACGACGATCACAATACCCGTGGTCATGTCGGTTCCGAAAAATCAGGCAGCAGCAGAGGCGGAGCCGGCAGCCTTGGCCGCCACGGCCTTTTCCAGCGCCTGCACGAACATGCCGGCCACGTCGAAGCCGGTCTGTTCGGCAATTTCAACGAAACAGGTGGGGCTGGTGACGTTGACTTCGGTGACGAAGTCGCCAATGACGTCCAGGCCGACCAGCAGCAGGCCGCTGGCGGCCAGCTTGGGCGCCACGGCTTCCGCGATTTCACGATCCCGGGGAGACAGTTCCTGGGCGACGCCGCGGCCACCGGCGGCCAGGTTGCCGCGCGTTTCACCGGCCAGGGGGATGCGGGCCAGGGAGTAAGGCACGGGTTCGCCGCCAATCAGCAGGATGCGCTTGTCGCCCTTGACGATGTCAGGGATGAAGCGCTGCGCCATGATGGTGCGCGCGCCGTTGTCGGTCAGCGTTTCCAGGATGGCGTTCAGGTTGGGGTCCTTGGGCTGCAGGCGGAACACGCCGGTGCCGCCCATGCCGTCCAGCGGCTTGACGATGACGTCCTGATGCTTGTCGTGAAAAGCCTTGAGGCGCGCCATGTTGCGAGTGACCAGCGTGGGCGCGGTGAACTCGCTGATTTCGGTGATCGCCAGCTTTTCCGGATGATTCCGGATAGCCGCGCCGCCGTTGAACACGCAGGCGCCTTGCGCCTCCGCGTATTCGAGCAGATGCGTGGAGTACACGTATTCCATGTCGAACGGCGGGTCCTTGCGCATCACGACCGCGCCAAAATCCGCCAGCGCCAGATCCTGAGCGGCTGATTCGCGCCACCAGTCGTGGCCGTGCAGGTCGGCATCGGCGACCAGCTCGATCGGGGTGGTCTGCGCCTTTACGACGCCCGCCTCGATGTAGAGATCGCCCTGCATGGCCACGCTGAGCGTGTGCCCGCGCGCCACGAGGGCACGCATCATGGCGACCGAACTATCCTTGTACGCCTTGAGCAGCGGCAAGGGATCCAAAACGAACAAAACGTGCATCGCGACACCCTGAACGGACGCCGCCTCCCCTAGTGGGAAGGCGGCTATGCTTTGTGACATCGTAGCGTAGAGCCGGCCAATAAGCGAACCCGCCGGTCACGAGACGGACACGGCGGGTTGCAGGAATGGAAGGCTCGGCCTTGCCTAAGCGGGTACGGCCGGCGCTCAGGCTGCCGATTCGGGCTTGCCCGCAGGCACAGCCTTCTTCTTCGGCGCCAGCACCATGACCATCTGACGGCCTTCGAGCTTGGGCATGGCTTCGACCTGAGCAAGCTCCAGGAGATCGTCGCGCACGCGCTCAAGGACGCGCATGCCAAGTTCCTGGTGAGCCATTTCGCGGCCACGGAAACGCAACGTCACCTTGGCCTTGTCGCCTTCCTCGAGGAAGCGGCGCAGATTGCGCAGCTTGACCTGGTAGTCGCCCTCGTCGGTCGCCGGACGGAATTTGACTTCCTTGACCTGGATGACCTTCTGCTTGGAGCGAGCCTCGGCTTGGCGCTTTTGCTCTTGGTACTTGAACTTGCCGTAGTCCATCAAACGGCAGACCGGGGGCTCGGCGTTCGGCGCGATTTCCACCAGATCCACGTCGTTTTGCTCGGAAAGACGGAACGCGTCGGCAATCTTGACGATGCCCAGCTGTTCTCCGTCCAGACCTATCAGGCGCACCTCGGGGACGCGGATTTCACCGTTGATGCGATTGGCTTTTTCAGTGGCGATGTTGAAAGCTCCTAGAAATGTTAAGCAGCGCTGCTATCGGGTTGAGTGACGTCGCGACGGGTGGCAACGTCTTCGGACAACCGGGAGACAAAGTCGGCGAACGGGATGGCGCCAAGGTCCAGGCCGCCCAGTCCACGTACGGCAACAGTGCCGTTTTGCTTTTCCTTGTCGCCGACGACAAGAATGTACGGCACCTTTTGCAGGCTGTGTTCCCGAATTTTACGAGTGATTTTTTCACCGCGCAAATCGGACTCTACCCTAAAGCCTTGTTTTTTCAGGCTTTGCGTAATTTCGGCTGCGTAATCGGCCGAAGGTTCGGAAATGCAGCATACAACTGCTTGCACCGGCGCCAGCCAGGGCGGCATCGCGCCGGCGTGGTTTTCGATCAACATGCCGATGAAGCGCTCGAGCGAACCGAGGATCGCGCGGTGCAGCATGACGGGCGGACGGCGCTGGTCGTTCTGGTCCACGTATTCGGCGCCCAGGCGCACGGGCATGGAGAAATCGACCTGGATCGTGCCGCACTGCCAGTGGCGGCCGATGGCGTCCTTGAGCGTGTATTCGACCTTCGGGCCGTAGAAGGCGCCCTCGCCCGGCGAGATTTCGAATTCGCAACCCGTGCGGCGCAGGCTTTCCATCAGGGCGGCTTCGGCCGTGTCCCAGACTTCGTCCGTGCCAATGCGCTTTTCAGGGCGCGTGGCGACCTTGTACAGGACTTCGGTAAAGCCGAAGTCGCGGTAGACCTTTTGCAGGAGTGCCGTGAAATCGGCGCATTCGTCCTGGAGCTGGTCTTCAGTACAGAAAATGTGGCCGTCGTCCTGCGTGAAGCCACGCACGCGCATCATGCCATGCAGCGAGCCCGAGGGTTCGTTGCGGTGGCATTGGCCGAATTCGCCGTAGCGCAGGGGCAATTCGCGGTAGGAATGCAGGCCGGCGTTGAAGATCTGCACGTGACCCGGGCAGTTCATGGGCTTCAGGCCGTAGACGCGGTTTTCGGACTCGGTCGTGAACATGTTTTCACGGTAGTTGTCCCAGTGACCGGTCTTTTTCCAGAGGGAAATGTCCAGGATCTGCGGCGCCTTGACCTCTTGGTAGCCGTTGTCGCGGTACACGCTGCGCATGTATTGCTCGACCTGCTGCCACAGGGCCCAGCCTTTGGGGTGCCAGAAAATCAGGCCCGGGGCCTCGTCCTGGAAGTGGAACAGGTCGAGCTCGCGGCCGATCTTGCGGTGGTCGCGGCGCTCGGCCTCTTCGAGCATGTGCAGGTAGGCTTCCTGTTCTTCTTTCGTTGCCCAGGCGGTGCCGTAGATGCGCTGGAGCATCTCGTTTTTGCTGTCGCCGCGCCAGTAGGCGCCGGCCACCTTCATCAGCTTGAAAACCTTGAGCTTGCCCGTGGACGGCACGTGCGGGCCGCGGCACAGGTCGATGAAGTCGCCTTCGCGGTACAGGCTGAGCGTCTCGTTGGACGGGATCGAGGCGATGATTTCCGCCTTGTACTTTTCGCCGATGCCCTTGAAGAATTCGACGGCGTCGTCGCGCGACCATTCTTCGCGCGTGACGACTTCGTCTTTCTTGGCGAGTTCCGCCATCTTCTTTTCGATGGCGGCCAGGTCTTCCGGCGTGAAGGGGCGCTTGTACGAGAAGTCGTAGTAGAAGCCGTTATCGATCACGGGGCCGATGGTGACCTGGGCATCGGGGAAGAGCTCTTTGACGGCGTAGGCCAGCAGGTGGGCAGTCGAGTGGCGGATCAGATCCAGGCCGTCCGCGTCCTTGGCCGTCACGATGGCCAAACGGGCGTCGTCTGCGATGCGGAAACTGGTGTCGACGAGCTTGGATTCCGAGCCGTCGAACGTCACGCGGCCGCCCAGGGCAGCCTTCGCCAGGCCCGTACCGATCGATTGCGCCACTTCGGCGACCGTTACCGGCCCCGGAAATTGGCGCTGCGAACCATCGGGCAATGTGATCTGTACCATCGGGAGTGCTTCCTGGGGTTCTTGGAACTGAAAAACAAAAACAGAAACGAAAAACGCGGCCTTGTAGCCGCGTTCATTTGATTGTCTTGATGAGTCCTACCGCTGACCTGACACGGTGAAACCCGACGCACGAAAAAACTAACGCGACATGGGGCGAAAGTTCCGGGTCGTAGTTCGTGCGGGCGGGAAAAACATGTTTGGGCCTGTTGGTGCGCGCAATGCGAAGCGCGAATCAATGTGCAGCAAAACAAATGCAGCTGAAATAGCTGCATGGATCGTTGCCGATTGTAGCACCGTTTGCACGCTACTCGTGGCGAAAACGCCACGGAGGATTGCAGTGCGCCCTCAGGGGGGTACAGCGAGATGTTTAGCACTGGCGGATCGGTCTGATTTTGGCCCGTTTGGCGACCCAAACTCGCGCCGAACACGTAATCTGCCGACGACTTTCAGGGCCGCGCGCGGAAATGCGCCAGCGACCGCCGCCTCGTGGCTGCGCGGATCGCCCTGGACCCCAATCCGATCGTGGAGCAACGATGAATCGCGTTTCAGAGACTGCAAGCCAGATGACCGGCGGCTCGCTTCACGGCCCGCTTATCGCGCCGGCGGACGGCCTTGAAGCCCGCAAGCACCTGTTGCTTTCGCGGCCGCCGCCGGTCATCCGGGTCGCGGTGCTGGACGACCATCCCGTGGTCGCGCTGGGCATCGGCGCGTTTTTGGAAAGCCGCCCGGGGTTTCATGTGGTGCACCGCGAGACCTCGGCGCGCGCGCTATTGGAAAAGCTGGCCAAGCAGCCGTGCGATGTCGCGCTGATCGACTTCTATCTGCCGCTGGAACCTTTCGATGGCGTCAATTACCTGCGGCGGGTGCGCCGCTATCACCCCAACATGGCGGTCATCACCTTTTCGGCCGGCAATCGCCAAGAGACCGAGTACGCCGCCTTTCGGGCCGGCGCTGCCGGCTACCTGGCAAAACAATGGGGTCTGGTCCTGCTGCCGGACATGATCCGCGGCGTGGTCGAGGCCAATACGCCGTTCCTGACGGTCGAGGACGGACAGATCCGCAGCATGGCGCCGACGGCGCCGCACGCGCTGCTGACGACATCGGAAGTGGAAGTCCTGCGTCATATCCGGCAAGGCCTGTCGGTGACGCAGATTGCCCGCAGGCTGGTGCGCAGCAAGAAGACGGTCAGCACGCACAAGCGCCGCGCGATGCGAAAGCTGGGGCTGTCGGATGATTTGTCGCTGGCGCTGTACCTGCGCGACAAGTTTGCCGAATGAAACGCGCGGCCTTGTGGCCGCGCGAGAAATCAGATGATGCGGGAGTATGTGGCCGTCGGAATGGCCGATCGCAGGTACTTGTCGAAGGCCATGGCCACGGCGCGCACGAAGTACCAGCCAAGGCCAGTGACTCGCAGTTCGCCCAGATGCAGATTCACCAGGCCCAATTCCGCCAGGCTGGCCACCTGCGAGAGCTCGCGGCTGAAGTAGTCGCCGAACCGCAGGCCGTGCTTGGCCTCGATGCGGGCGAAATCCACACGGCCTTGGCACATGATGTCCATGATGACTTCGCGGCGGACCAGATCGTCGGGGCTGAGGGCCAAGCCGCGTTCGACGGCGAACTTGCCGGACTCGATGGCGGCATAGTATTCGTCGAGGATCTTGGCGTTCTGGCTGTAGGTGTCGCCGATGCGACCGATGGCCGACACGCCCAGGGCGATGAGGTCGCGGTCCGGCTGCGTGCTGTAGCCCTGGAAATTGCGGTGAAGCTCGCCGCGTTGCTTGGCAATGGCCAGTGCGTCGGTGTTCAACGCGAAATGGTCCATGCCGATATACGTGTAGCCCTGCTTCAGGAAACCCTGGATGGCGGAGCTGAGCAGGCCGACGCGCGTGGCGCGGTCCGGCAGGTCGGATTCTTGAATACGGCGCTGCGGCTTGAAGCGTTCGGGCAGATGCGCGTAGGCGTAGAGCGCAATGCGGTCGGGGCGCAGCGAGATGACCTGTTCAATGGTGCGGGCGAAGGATTCGGTGGTTTGCAGCGGCAGGCCATAGATGAGGTCGACGTTGACCGACGCGTAGCCCAACGCCCGTGCGCTGTGCATCAGCGCGGCAACGTCTTCGTACGATTGGACCCGGTGCACCGCGACCTGCACGCGTTCGTCGAAATCCTGCACGCCGAAGCTCAGGCGGTTGAAGCCCAGTTGCTGCAGAAAGGCCAGGCGCTCGGGGGTGGCGGTGCGAGGGTCGACTTCAACGGAAATTTCGGCGTCGGGTTCAAAGCGGAAGGCGCCGCGCAGATCGCCCATCAGCCGGGCCAGTTCCTCGTTGGACAGGAACGTGGGGGTTCCGCCCCCGAAATGCAGTTGCGATACCGGCACACCCGGGCCAAGTTCCTGCACATGCAGCGCGATTTCGGCAGATAGCGCGTCCAGGTAGCGGGCGGCGCGATCGTGGTGGCGGGTCACCACCTTGTTACAGGCGCAGTAATAACAGACCGATTCACAGAAGGGGATGTGCACGTAGAGCGACAGCGGCTCGGTCGGGCTGGTTGCGCGCCGCTGCTGCAGGGCAAGGCGGTAGTCTTGCTCGCCGAAGCTCCCGTGATAGCGGTCTGCCGTGGGATACGAGGTGTATCGCGGCCCGTTCTTGTCCAACCGGGCCAGCAGCTGGGGAGGAAAAAACGGCTCGGCGGTGGCGGGCGCCGGCGATTCCGAAGATTGAGGGCGTAGAGCGGCTTGCATAACCCGGATTATTCGCCTGCCCGGCCCCCGACACATTGATCTTGCGCAAACGGCGAGCACCGCATCTGCCGCGGGGCAAGCTTTTCCGAGACGGGCGAGCGCGTGCCCCATGCACAGCCCTCCCCCGTAAAATGCCGCGATTCACTGGGCAAGCTCACTCAGCGAGAATCATGCCCCCCGATTCCCGCAACAGATTCCCGCAGCAAACAAGGAACAAACATGGAAACCGAACTGGAAGGCCGCCTGCTGGCCATCCGACAAGCACTGGCCATCGCGATCGCCCTGTCGACCCGCAGCAGCCCCCAGGCCACCGACATGGCGCTGGAACTCTTGGGCGACCTGAAAGCCAATCTGGACAACACGCCGGCGGACAGCCCATTCGGCAAGCCGGAATGGGTGGTGGGCGCTCACGACGAACTTGACGGCATTGCCCGGCTGGTTCGGGCGTTCACGCAAACGCCCGAACCGGATGGCGACGCGCAGTAGGCGCATGCCGAACCCAGGCCGGAATAGTCCTCCACTGGCCTGACCACCAGACGAACAGCGGTGGAATCCCTCACATCGTTTTCCCTGAAAGTGACGGTTTCCCCTTTTGTTTCAAAGGCGAGGTGCCTATATTGGTGGCCTGACCACCAGGCCAACCCTTTGCGCAGACCGCCCGATGAGCACCTTTCAAGCCGTCGCTGTCACTCGTCTGTATCGCATGATCGCCGACCAGATTGCGGGACGCATCCGGGCGGGCGACTTTCCGCGCGGCCGGCGGTTGCCGTCAGAAAGGGATCTGGCCGAACAACTGCAGGTCAGCCGCGCGTCGATCCGCGAAGCGCTGATCGCGCTTGAAATCGAGGGCTACGTCGAGGTCCGCGTCGGCACCGGCGTATTCGTGGCCGACAAGGAAGGCGGCGGCGCGGCATCTGCGGCGGGGCTGAACGCCAGTGCGGCGCAAAGCGCCGACGACATCGGCCCGTTCGACCTGCTTGAAGCCCGCCTGCTTATCGAACCCGAATGCGCCGGCATGGCCGCCCAGCACGCCACGCCCGCCCAGCTTGCGGCGATCCGCGAGACGCACGAAGGCATGTCCCTGACGGATTCGCCCGGTCGGCACGATCGCGAGTTCCACGGCGCGATCGCCGCCGCCTGCGGCAACGCCGCGCTGGCCGCCGCGGTGGGCCATCTGTGGAATCTGACCCAGTCCAGCTCGGTGTACCGGCGGATGCAGGACTACTTCGTCGATGCCAAGGTGTGGGCCGTCGCCCACGCCGAACACCAACGCATCCTGACTGCAATCGTGGCGCGCGACCCCATGCGGGCGCGCCACGCCATGCACGCGCACCTGCTTGGCATCCTGGCGCGATTGCGCGAGGACTTTGGCGACGTTTCCAACCCCCGAGGCGATCTATGACGACACCCACCCTGTCCATCAACGGCAACCGGCTGTGGCGATCCTTGATGGATCTTGCGCAGATCGGCGCGACGTCCAAGGGCGGCAACTGCCGCCTGGCGCTCACCGCGCTCGATGGCCAGGGGCGCGATCTGGTGACCGGCTGGATGCGCGACGCCGGCATGACGGTGCGCGTGGACCAGGTGGGCAACATCTTTGCCCGGCGCGCGGGCCGCGACGACAGCCTGCCGCCCGTCATGACGGGCAGCCACATCGACACGCAGCCCACGGGCGGCAAGTTCGACGGCTGTTATGGCGTGCTTGCCGGGCTGGAAGTCATCCGCACCCTGAACGACGCGGGCGTGCAGACCGTAGCCCCGCTGGAAGTGGCGATCTGGACCAACGAGGAAGGCTCGCGCTTTGTGCCGGTCATGATGGGATCGGGCGTATTCGCCGGAAAATTTCCGTTGGAAACCGCGCTGTCGGCCCGCGACGCGCAGGGCATCAGCGTGCGCGACGAGCTTGCCGCCATTGGGTACGCGGGCGGCGATCCCGTGGGCGGCCGCCCGGTCGATGCCTATTTCGAGGCGCACATCGAGCAGGGCCCGATCCTTGAGCACGAGGAAAAGACCGTCGGCGTGGTGACGGGGTCGCTCGGCCTGCGCTGGTACGACGTCACGGTGACCGGCATGGAAATGCACGCCGGTCCGACGCCCATGGCGATCCGCCGCGACGCGCTTTTCGCCACGAGCTTCCTGCTTCAGGCGGTCGTGAACATCGCCAACAGCCACCAGCCGCATGGACGCGGCACGGTGGGCGAGATCCACGCTTTTCCGGGATCGCGCAACGTGATCCCGGGCCAGGTGCGTTTCACCACCGACCTGCGCCACGAAGACGAGGCGACGCTGGACCGCATGGACCAGGATTGGCGGCGCGTCTGCGACGACATCGCAGTCGCGCATGGCGTGCGCGTCGAGGTGAAGGATGTGCAGTACTTTCCGCCGACGCCGTTCGATCCCGATCTGGTCGACAAGGTGCGCAAGGGCGCCGCGAACCGCGACCTGCCCGCCATGAACATCGTCACCGGCGCCGGACACGACGCCGTCTACATGGCCGCGGTCGCGCCCACCGCCATGATCTTCGTGCCGTGCAAGGACGGTATCAGCCACAACGAAATCGAAGACGCCCGGCCCGAGCATCTGGAGGCCGGTTGCAACGTATTGCTCGACGCCATGGTGGCGCGGGCCAACGGCGCCAGTCAGCGCCCGGAGTGATTTGCCCAAGCCGTAGCCAGCACGCCTGATTCGTCCAACAAAAAATGCAAAGGGGAAAAACTTGCAGCCGGACATTCACCGCACCGCAGCCGACCACGCCGCCCCCGCGGCCCTGGCCGCCCACGCCACCCTCGCCGTCCTGGCGAAGCACCATTGAATTCTCCGCATTGGTGCGCGGCGCCTTAACCAGCACCTGAACGAAGCATTGTTGCAGCAGCTCCACCCGCAGTACCCGAGAAACGCAGGTGGCATGAGGTTTGCTTGATTCGGCACGGCTATCGCCGCGTCCAAGCGGCCGCCTGTCCGACCCTTTCCAGCCCGGAGGCTCGCAGTGAAATCGAAAAACTGGTTTTCCCTAAGCATCGGCGCATTGGTCCTTGCGGCCGCGCTGCCCGCCACGCAGGCGGTCGCCCAGACCAAGGGCGGCACGCTGAACATGATCGTGCAGCCCGAACCGCCGGTGATTGTCACGGCCATCAATCAGCAGGGGCCGACGCAATTCGTTGCGGGCAAGATCTACGAGAGCCTGCTGACCTACTCCACCGACTTGAAGCCGCAGCCCGGCCTGGCCAAGTCCTGGGAAGCCGCCGCGGACGGGCTGACCTATACCTTCCATCTGCAGGACAACGTGAAGTGGCATGACGGCAAACCGTTCACGTCAGAAGACGTGGTGTTCTCGCTGGCGGAGATGCTGCCCAAGACCCATGCGCGCGCCCGCGTCATCCTGAACAAGTTCGTCGATTCCGTGACGGCGCCGGACGCCAAGACCGTGGTCATCAAGCTGAAGACGCCGTTCCCGGCCTTCATGCTGATGTTCGAACCCGGTTTTGCGCCCATGATGCCCAAGCATCTGTACGCCGGCACCGACTACATGACCAACCCCGCCAACCAGAAGCCCGTGGGCACCGGCCCGTTCGTCTTCAAGGAATGGAAGCGCGGCGAATACATCAAGCTGGCGCGCAACCCGGACTACTGGAAGCCGGGCAAGCCCTATCTGGATGAACTGGTGTTCAACGTGATTCCGGATGCGGCGTCGCGCGCCGTGGCGTTTGAGCGCGGCAGCGTGGACGTGCTGCGCGGCGGCGACGTCGACAACGTCGACATCAAGCGCCTGCGCGGCCTGCCCAACGTGGAATACACCACGGCGGGCTGGGAGATGTTTTCGCCGCAGGCCTACCTGATCTTCAACATGCGCAAGCCGCCCTTCGACAACCTGAAGGTGCGCCAGGCCGTCATGGCCGCGATGAACCGCAACATGGTGGTCAACAACATCTTCTTCGGCCTGGGCAAGGTGTCGACCAGCCCGTTCGTGACGACCGAGATGTTCTACGACAAGAACATGCCGCCGATGCCGTTCGACATGAAGAAGGCGCGCGCGCTCATCAAGGAATCGGGCATCAAACCGGGCGACTACACGATCCGCCAATTGAGCTTTCCGTACGGCTCGACCTGGGACCGGCTGGGCGAATACACCAAGCAGGCTCTTGAACAGCTGGGCTTCAAGGTGAACGTCGAATCGACGGACGCCGGCGGCTGGGCCAGCCGCACCGGCAATTGGGACTTCGACCTGACCACCACCTTCACCTACCAGTACGGCGACCCCGCGCTGGGCGTGCAGCGGCTGTACATCTCGTCGAACATCGTCAAGGGATCGCCCTTTGCCAACGTGCAGGGATACAGCAATCCCGAGACCGACAAGATGTGGGAGGCCGCCGCCTCCGAGGTCGATCCGGCCAAGCGTCAGGAGCTCTACACCAAGATCCAGACGACGTTGGTCAATGAGGTGGCCAATGGTTTCCTGGTCGACATGGAGTTCCCCACCCTGTCTCGCGCCAACGTGAAGAACCTGGTGAAGACCGCCATCGGTCTGAACGAGTCGTTCGACGACGTCTACATCGAGAAGAAGTAAGCATTGCCGAAGCGCCGCCGTGGGCTTGACCCGCGGCGGCGCCCGGCTGNNCCCCCCCCGGGGGGGGCGCCCGGCTGCGCGATGGGCCCGCTTGCCGCCGGCAAAGCCCGTCCTGAAAGGACCCGAGCATGAGATTCCTGTCTTTCCTGCTTTCCCGCATCGGCAAGGCCCTGGTGGTGGTGCTGGGCGTGGTGATCATCAATTTCTTCCTGATACGGCTGGGGCCCGGGGCCCCCCCCCCCCCGCTCGCCCGTCAGGCCCGGGCGCG
>DMTA01000506.1 GCA_003454835.1 Achromobacter sp.
GGCACAGCCACGGCATTGATGCCGGACTGCCATTCGCCGATGGCGCAGCAGCAGCCGGCCTGCGCCAGTTCGGCGCGCGCCCGCGCAATGGCCTCGGCCGCGGGCGCCGATTGATCCAGGCGCGCCAGGACGGCGTCGCACTCATCCTCGGGCAGGCTGGCCAGGTAAGCCCGTCCCATCGCGCTGTCCAACGTGGCGCGGTAGCCGACGGGCAGGCGCAGGTACAGCGCGGACGACCCGTGGATCGCTTCGACGTAGGTCATCGCGTCGCCGTCGAAAGCGCCCAGCGCCACCGCCCCGCCAGTCTCGCGCGCCAGATCGGCCATGGAGGCCTTGGCCAGTTCTCGCACCTCAAGTCCGGCAAGCAGGCCAAAGCCCAACGCCAGCACGCCGTAGCCAGGCGAATACTTGCCGGTGTCGGGGTGGTAACGCAGGTAGCCCAGTTCCGTCAGCGTGTACGTGATGCGGCTGATGGTGGGCTTGGGCAGGCCGGTCAGGCGCGCCAGATCCAGGTTGCCCAGCGCCGCCACGCCGTGGCGGAAGCAACGCAGCACGTCCAGACCGCGCGCCAGCGCTGTGATGAAGTCGGGGGAACTCGCGCCCTCGCCCGCGCCGGCTGCCCGTTTGCGGCGCGCTGGCAGGCTCAGCTCAAGCTTCTGGTCCGGCTTGGACGGCGGATGGGCAATGCGCTTGGCGCCAGAAAATGGTTGCATTTATATACGCTTCGTTTTTATAGTTTATTTCGGAAGACAGAATTAAATTCCATATAACGGAATTTAAAGCATCCAAGGAGACCTGGCAAGCGCCGCCATGAATGACATGCGCGCCAGCCAAGCCAGGCCCGGCGATCCACTCTGACCATGCGATTTCAAGGGGAAAACATGATTCGCAACAGCTTCAAACTGCTCGCCACCCTGATGCTCAGCGCCGCCGCGCTGGGCGCCCAGGCCGATACGTATCCGTCACGCCCGATCAAGGTGATCTCGCCCTTCCCGGCTGGCGGCGCCACCGACGTGCTGACGCGCGTCCTGGCTGAGCGGATGGCCAAGAACCTGGGCCAATCCATGATCGTGGAGAACAAGGCCGGCGCGGGCACGTCGATCGGCGCGGCCTATGTCTCGCGCGAAGCGCCGGACGGCTACACCATCCTCATGGCCACCAACTCGACGCTGGTGACCAACCGCTATCTCTATAAAGAACTGCCCTACGACCCCGACAGCTTCGCCAAGATTGGCATGGTCGGCGTCGGCCCGCTGGTCCTGCTGTCCTCGCCCAAGCGGCCGTTCAATAGCACGCAGGACGTGGTTGCATACGCCAAGCAGAATCCGGGCAAGCTGACGTTCGCGACCTTCGGTCCGGGCACGTCGTCGCACCTGGCCGGCGAGCTGTTCAAGGAACGCGCCGGCATCGACATCCTGCACGTGCCCTTCAAGGGCGCCACGCAGGCCCTGCCCGCCCTGATCAGCGGCGACGTCGACCTGTTCTTCGACATGGTGGCGACCGGCATGCCGCAGGCTGACGCCGGCAAGGTCAAGGTCTTCGCGATCACGAGCCCCACGCGCCTGGCGACCGAGCCCAACGTGAGCACGCTGGCCGAACAAGGCTATCCCGCGTTCGACATGACCGCGTGGTTCAGCTTCGTGGCCCCCAAGGGCACGCCGGCGCCGGTCGTCGAGCGCCTGCAGGCCGCGCTGACCGAAACGCTTAAGGACGAAGCGGTCAAGAAGCGTTTGCTGGACATGGGCATCGACCCGCGTTCGGGCACGGCGGCCGAGCTGGACAAGCAAATCAAGACCGAGCAGCCCATCGTGTCGCAGCTCATCAAGCAGGCCAACATCGTCCTGCAATAAGCCCGCCCGCCTGCCGGTTTCGTGACAAAACGTTCGCGGAGTGCCGGCCCGCGATCGGTGTGCGCGCGGCCCTGCCGCGCGCATGCCTTTTCCCCCGACAGCGCCGTCACGGCCCTGTCGGTTTTTTACGCGTGGTCTAACCCCTGGATACAGAAATCGGCGCCATGCCGCTGCTAAGGTAAGGCGCGAACGTAAAGCGCAAACGCCGAACCATTCCAGGGAGCCAGATGCCTCAGACCGAAGACCGATACGCCCGCCTGGACTCAGCCCGCTGGCTGGCTGCGCTGGCGGTCGTTCTGCTGCACAGCGCCGCACTCATCGTCAGCGATCCCGCCGCCCACGGCCGCGGCGCATGGCTGGCCGCCAATCTCTACGACTCCGCCGCACGCTGGTGCGTGCCCGTCTTCGTGATGGTGAGCGGCGCCCTGCTGCTCGATCCCGACAAGCCCCAGGACGCGCGGCGCTTCTACAGCCGGCGTCTTGCGCGCATCCTGGCTCCGCTGCTGTTCTGGACGCTTTTCTACCTGGCGTGGCGCACGGGGTTGGACTGGTGGGACGACGGCCGCGTCGATTTTTCGTTCTGGCCGCGCAAGGTCGCGCAAGGCGAGCCCTACTACCATCTCTGGTACCTGTACATGATCGTGGGGTTGTACCTGTTCGCGCCGCTGGTCCGTGTGCTGTATGTGCGAAGCACACCGAAGGCGCGTGCGCTGTGGGTCGTCGGCATCCTGGGCGTGGCGATTCTTGACGCCCTGTACCGCCGCGCGCTCGGCGCGCCGCATGGCTTTTTCCTGACGTGGTTCCTGCCTTACCTGGGCTACTTCGTCGCGGGCCGATTGATCTTCGATGGCGAGATGCGCGTTCCGCGCCCCGGCCTGATGCTGGCCGCCACCGTGGCCGCGACCGCGTTGGGCGTGACCATCATGTCCAACGGCCATGTGCTGGACACCTATTTCTACGATTACTTCAGCCTGACGGTGCCGTTCATGTCGCTGGCCGCATTCCAATGGATCGTGTCCTCGCCCCGGTTGCCGAGGCTGGCGGCGCTGGCTCCGCTGACGTTTGGCGTCTATCTCATCCATCCGGTCTTCCTGGATGTTGCACGCCGCATCGGCGCCTTTTCAGGCCAGGACCGCGACGCGTGGGTGGTGCCGTTGCTCACGATGATGGTGTTCGCGTTGTCGGCCGCCAGCAGCTGGTTGCTGCGCCGCCATCCGGCCACCCGCCGGCTCGTCTGAAAGACCTACGGAATAAAGGGTTAATCGCGGTTTGCGCGCGGTCAAACCCAGCCCGGGATTCACGCGGATGGCCCGGCCTTTTGCGGCGGGCGTCGCACAAGCCCTTGGGGTACAATTCACGGCTTATTTGATCGGCCAGACACCGATTTTTCTTCGCGCCAGTACGGATTCAACCAGGCTCGAATTCATGAACAAGGCCCCCGGCACACACCGCGAAGGGCCTGGACTTGAACAAAAGCGCCTGGCAAGGCTCAAACCGTCCTGGCTTTTTTATCCGAGCGGAGGGAATCATGACCGACATCGGTCGGATGGCACATGTCGTGCCAGCTCGCACCCAGCTACCCGTCAGCGCTTATTTTGACGAAGCCCTCTTTGCCCGCGAGCAAGAACTCATTTTCAAGCAATCCTCGCTGTACGTCGGCCACCAGAAATTGGTGCCCGAAATCGGGGATTGGCGTACGTTGGTCCAGGAAAACGGAGGGCGCTCGCTGGTTCGCAACCAGCATGGCGTCGAACTCATCTCAAATGTCTGCCGTCACCGTCAGGCATTGATGCTTGGTGGCGAAGCCGGCAACGTGGCCGGCAACTGCAACACGCATGGCAACCTGAAGGCAACCGGCGGCAACATCGTCTGCCCGCTGCACCGCTGGACGTACAACAACCAAGGCGAGTTGTTGGGCGCGCCGCAGTTCGAAACCACGCCCTGCATGAACCTGCAGAAGTTCCGCCTGCGCGATTGCCATGGGCTGCTCTTCGAAGGTCCGCGCGACCCGGCCGCCGACATGGCGCCGCTGTTCGGGCGGCCCGAGTTCGACTTCGGCGACTATGTGCTGGACCACGTTGAAGTGCATCAGTGCAACTACAACTGGAAGACGTTCATCGAGGTCTACCTCGAGGACTACCACGTCGGCCCGTTCCATCCCGGACTGGGGCGTTTCGTCACCTGCGACGACCTGACCTGGGAGTTCAACGACTGGTACAGCCTGCAGAAGGTCGGCGTGCACAACGCGCTGGCGCAGCCGGGTTCGGACGTGTACAAGCAGTGGCACGACCGCCTGCTGTCATTCCGCGAAGGCGACGCCCCCGACTTCGGCGCCGTGTGGGTCACGTACTTCCCGACCCACATGATCGAGCTCTATCCGCACGTGCTGGTGCTGTCCACGCTGTACCCGAAGGGCCCGCAGGAAACGGTCAATGTGGTCGAGTTCTACTACCCCGAGGAAATCGCCGCCTTCGAGCGCGAGTTCGTCGAGGCCCAACGCGCGGCCTACATGGAAACGGCCATCGAGGACGACGAGATCGCCGAACGCATGGATGCCGGCCGCAAGGCATTGATGCTGCGCGGCGTGAACGAGACGGGTCCGTACCAGTCGCCCATGGAAGACGGCATGCAGCACTTTCACGAGTGGTACCGCCGCATCATGCAGTCGGTGTAGTCTCCACCCGCTTCAGCCCGCATGACAAAGGGCCTTGCGACATCCTTTACGGATCCGCAAGGCCCTTTTTTCGTCCAGCGGCGGTGTGCGGTTCAGCGTCCGGGTTCAGCGTCCGGGTTTAGCGTCCGGGTTTAGCGTCCGGGTTTAGTCCAATAACGCCCGCCACCGTCCGTTCGCCGATCGCCAGCCCCACCGTCATGCCCACGCCGGAGTGCATGACCGCCACCGTGGTCGCTGCGTCCACCGGCATCACGGAAAACGGCGCCGGTCCGTGCGCGCCGTAGACGCCCTGCCACCGCTCGACCACGCGCAGCCGCGCGCCCAGCGCCTGCGAGGCCAGATCCAGCATGGCGTTGTCGACGGCTTCGTCGTTGAACGGCAACGCGTCCTGCCCGTACTGGTGCGAGTCGCCGATGATCAGTTCGCCATACGGCGTGGGGCTGATCAGCAGATGGATGCCGTTTTCCAGCAGCATCGGCGTACGCGCCTGGATCACGCCGCGCAGCGTCTGCGCCGTCGGCAGGTCCGAGAATGCGCCGTAATGCACGCAGGACAGGCCGGTGAGCAGCGGCCGGTCGAGCGCAATGGCCGGGCCGTCGAACACCGCACGCAGCATCTGCAGGCGCGTGACTTCGAGGTTCAGCGGCGCGAACTGTTCGGGCAGCAGGGTCAGGTAATCGTGGCCAGGACACACGAACACATGCGACGCTTTGAAGTCGCCCGCCGAGGTGCTGACTTCACCGCTTTCTACAGCGCGCGCGAGCGTGCCGGTGATGAAGTCGACATTCAGCGCGGACTGCAGGTACTGCGTGATGGCGGGCAACGCCTCGCGCGAATAGATCTGCAAGTCGTCCAGACCGCGCAGCGCCATGCAGTGATGCGCAAGCTGCCCGCCGTACAGGCCCGCCACGTCGCGCGCGGAAAGCAGCTCCGCGCGGTACCCTTCCTGCCGCAGCCGCATGTCCGCGAATTCCCGCAACACGTCGGCCTCGTCGGCGTTACGCGCCAGCACCAGCGCGCCATTGGCGCGCACATGAAAACCCGCCTTATCCGCCAGATCGAGCCACAGCTCGCGGGACTGCTGCGCGTGCGACAGCATCGTGCCGGGCGCCTGGCCCGTCACGATGACCTGTCCGAAGTTGCGGACCGTCGCGCCGTGCGCCTGGCGGCTGCGCTCGATCACAGCCACGGACAGGCCGCGCTTGGCGGCTGCCCAGGCATGCGCGATGCCAAGCATGCCCGCGCCCACCACGATTACGTCGTAAGTCTTCATTTTTGAACTACTGCGAGAGGAATGTCGGGGAGGCCCCGCGGGCCTCCCGATGCGCGGCGGCACGCTGCCGCCGCGTCGGGTCAGGAATTACTTCTTCTTCGGCTCGGACTTGCCGTCGTAGCGTTTGGTCCACTCGGCGATGATGCGGTCGCGGTTCGTCGCGGCCCACGTGAAGTCGTTCTTGATCATGCGCGAGGTCAGATCGGCCGGCAGGTTCGGATTGGCGGTCGCGATCGACGGGATCGCCAGCACCGCGAAGTTGGCCTTGTACAGCTCGTTGGCTTCGCGGCTTGCCGAGAAGTCGGCCAGCTTGCGGGCGGCGTCGAGATTCTTCGTACCCTTCATGATGGCGGTCGCTTCCACTTCCCAGCCCAGGCCTTCCGACGGGAACACGGCTTCGACCGGCGCGCCGTCGGCCTTCAGCTTGGCGGCGCGGTAGTCGAACGAAATGCCGATCGGGAATTCACCGGCGGCGGCCATGTTGCACGGCTTGGAGCCCGAGTGCGTGTACGAACCGATGTTCTTGTGCAGGGCGTCCATGTAGGCCCAGCCCTTTTCTTCACCGAAGATCTGCAGCCAGGCGCTCACGTCCAGAAAGCCCGTGCCGGACGAGGCCGGGTTCGGCATGACGATCTTGCCGGCGTACGCCGGCTTGGTCAGGTCCTGCCACGACGTGGGCTTGGGCAGCTTCTGCTTTTCGGCTTCGATTGTGTTGAAGCAGATGGCCGCGGCGTAGCCGTCCATGCCGACCCAGGCGGGCTCGGCCTTGGCGTCGCGCATGTTGGCGGCGATCTGGTCCAGGCCCTTCGGGGCGTAGGGCTGCAGCATGCCTTCCTTGTCCATCAGGCCCAGCGCGGTGCCGGCCAGGCCCCAGATCACGTCGGCCTTGGGGTTGTTCTTCTCCGCCAACAGCTTGGCAGCGATGATGCCGGTGGAGTCGCGTACCCACTGGATCTTGATGTCGGGATTGGCCTTTTCAAAGGCGGCCTGATAAGCCTTGATCTGGTCGGCTTCCAGCGCCGTGTAGACGGTCAGCGTGGTCTCGGCCGAGGCGGCGCCCATCACGCCCGTCAGGGCGGCGGCCAGTGCAAGCAGCTTGTAGCGATTCATGAACAACTCCGTGAGTGAGCGGAAAAACGGGGTGAACGAGGTCCCCACGGCCGGCGGCTGCCGGCTGCGGATCGTGGTGAGTCAAAGGTTTATGGATGGCCCGGGACGCCGGGCGGCAAGCGTCTAGTTCAGGGGCGGTCGCCTCGCGCCACTCGGGCTTCGATGTCGTCGACCACGGCGAGCAGGTCCGCCACCGTGTCGATCAGATAGTGCGGGCGGGCCGGCTCCAGCTCCGCGCGGGCGGCATCGCGCGCCGCGTCGCGGGCGGGTTCGGAAAGGCTTTTGTATTCGTCCAGCGTCAGGCCCGCGGCGTTGCCGGACAGCAGCAGACCGACGGTCCACATGCCCGCGCGGCGGCCCTCTTCGATGCCGGGCGCGGTGTCGTCGACCTTGATGCAGCCGGCCACATCGGACAGGCCAAGCTCCACCACATTCTTCAACGCCATGGCGGGCGCCGGACGCGCGCGCGGCACTTCGTCGCTGGCGACGATGCAATCGGGCGTCAGATCCTCGGTGGCGGCGCGTTCAACGACGCGGCCCATCACGCTGGCGGGATAGCCCGAGCACGAGCCGATCTTCAGCCCGCGTTCGCGCAAGGCGCTCATCACGTCGGCGGCGCCCGGAATGGCGGCCGAGTACTGCGCCACTTTTTCCAGCTGCATCGGCAGGAAGCGCTCGTAGATGGCGGTGACGTCGTCGTCGCTGGGCAGGCGGCCGAAGCGGGCCTGGTACTGGTTGGCAATGGCCGGCTGGTCGCACAGTGCGCGGATGTGGTCCCACTTGCCCATGCCCATCGGGCCGCGCGCTTCTTTCAGCGACACGTCCATGCCGAACTGCGCGAACGCATCCACGAATACCTTGGTGGGGGCAAAAGAACCGAAGTCGACCAGCGTGCCGGCCCAGTCGAATATCACCGCTTCGAGGCGGACGGGCAGAGGTTGAACAGTCATGAAAGTCATCCAGGAAAAAATGATCGGTCAGCGGGACGCCGGGCGCCGCCAAGCCTGGGTGCGCGCCACCAGGGCGCGGCTCGCCAGGTGCAGGACCAGCGCGGCAACGGCGGAACTGGCCATGATGACCGTGCACATGGCGGCGGCCGGCCCGATGAAGCCGGCGTCGTCCATGTTCAGGACGGCGACCGCGGCCAGCACCGTGGACGGGCTGTACAGAAACACCACCGCCGAGACGGTCGTCATGGAGGACACGAACAGGTAGCGGGCCACGTCCAGCGCCGCGGGCAGGCACATCGGCAGCGTCACGCGCAGGAAGGTCGTCAGGCGCGGCACCTTCAGCGAGGCGGAGGCGGCCTCGAACTCCGGGTCCAGCGCATTGAGCGCGGTGGCGGCCGTCAGGTGCGCGCTGGTGTAGAAGTGGACGACCGTGCACAACACGAGCAGCGGCATGGTGCCGTACAACATGTTCAGCGGGTTCGACAGGCTGTTGAAGAAGAAGATGTAGCCCAGGCCCAGCACCAGTCCCGGCACGGCCATCGGCATCAGCGCCAGCATGCCGGCCATGCCGCGCAGGCCCCGCGCCACCGTGCCGCGGGCGGGCACCTTCTCCATCATCCACGCCCCGACGAAGACCACCAGGGTGCCAACGAGCGCGGTGCAGAACGCGAGCTGCAGGCTGTTGCGCCAGGCGAGCCAGCCGCCGCCGTCCATGTTGTCGAAGTCGTAGGAACGCAGCGACATCGACAGGTTGTACGGCCACATCTTCACGAACGAAGCCCAGACGGCCACGCCGATGATCACGAGCAGGAAGGCCGCCATCACGCCAGCCAGCGCCAGAAACGCCGCGTCGCGCCGGCCGTTCATGCCGGCCGCGTAAGGCTGTGCGCGGCCGCTCATCTGGGCGCCCTGACGGGCCCGCAGCCGGCGGTCCAGCACGAAGGTCAGCAGCGCCGGCAGCAACAGCAGAATGCCAATCGCCGCCCCCTTGGGGAAATTCTGCTGTCCCACCACCGCCTTGTACGCCTCCATGGCGAGCACGTTGTAGTCGCCGCCCACCACCTTGGGCACGCCGAAGTCCGTGACGGTCAGCGTGAACACCACGCAGCAGGCCGAGAACACCGCATAGCGCGTGCCAGGCAGCGTGACCGTCATGAAGGTGCGCCACGTCCCCGCGCCCATGGCGCGGGCGGCGTCATACAGGCGCCCGTCTGCCAGCGCCAGGCCGGTCAGCAAAATCATGAGCGCATGCGGAAACGTGTAGAACGCCTCTCCGACAACGATGCCCCAGAACCCATAGATGGTGGCGCCTCCGGTCAGGCCCTTGAGCAGGCCCTGATTGCCCAGCAGGTAGACCAGCGCAATGCCGGGCAGCAGCGACGGCGCCAGCAGCGGCAGCAACGCGATCGTGCGCAAGAGGCCCTTGCCCGGCAGGCGGGTGCGCGTCAGACCATAGGCAAAGCCATAGGCGCACGGCACGACCAGCAGGGTCGTCACGACGCCCACCGCCAGGCTGCGCCCGACCATGTCCAGGAAGCCGTCGGCGCCGATGATGCCGGCGATGACCGACAGGCCCGCCCAGCCGCCGTCGGCGTCCGTGACAGATTTCAGGAGAATCGCCGCCAGCGGCAACGCCAGGAATATCAGGAGGCCGAGCGCCAGGCCGCCCTGCCCCAGCGCCAGACCCAGCGCGCCGAT
>DMTA01000505.1 GCA_003454835.1 Achromobacter sp.
ACGCGCAGGCGCGGCTCGGCGGGTTGGTTCATGGGGCGCCGCTGGGTGCTTACTGGCGGGGGGCGCCGGGCGGCAGGATGATGCCCGATTCGGCGCCGTTGGCGCCGGCTGCCTGCTGCTGTTGCAGTTCGGCGATGCGCTGCTCGTACAGGGCCTGGAAGTTGACTTCGGTCAGGTGCAGCGGCGGCATCGAGGTGCGGGTGATCGCGTCGGCGACGTTGGCGCGCAGGTACGGGTACAGCATCGTGGGGCAGACAATGCCCAGCAGCGGATCGAGTTGCTCTTCGGGGATGTTGGCCGCTTCGAAGATGCCGGCTTGCGTGCCTTCGACCAGGTACACGACCTTGTCGTTGATGCGGGTGGTGACGGTGACGGTGACCGTGGTTTCGAACACGGTTTCGGCCAGGCGCTGGCCGCCCACGGTGATGCTCACTTCGACCTGGGGCGCTTCCTGCTCCAGGAACACGTGAGGCGCGTTCGGCATTTCCAGCGAAAGGTCTTTCAGGTAGACGCGCTGCAGATTGAACGAGGGCGCGTCGTTGCCGCCTTCTTGCTGGGTGTTTTGGTCTTGATCAGCCATGAGTGTTTCCGTTGGTGGGAGAGGCAAAAAGGGGCGATTAGCCGTTCAGCAAGGGGGTGAGTCCACCCGAGCGGTCCAGGGCCATCAGGTCGTCGCAACCGCCGACATGGGTATCGCCGATGAAGATCTGCGGGACGGTGCGCCGGCCGGTGCGTTCGATCATGACATCGCGTTGGGACGGTTCCCGGTCGATCTGGATGATTTCCAGGTCGGCCACGCCACGCTGCTCGAGCAGCGCCTTGGCGCGGGAGCAATAGGGGCAATAGTCCTTGCTGTACATGACGACTTTGTTCATAGGGCGCTCCTGTGGGTACAAGAATAGGTAGATGGGGGCGAGTCCCCCTGCTTCAACCCTTCTGGGTTACCGGCAGGCTGGCGGCCGACCAGGCGCGCATGCCGCCTTCCAGCGGCACGACGTCGGTGAATCCCTGGGCGCGCAGCTTGGCGGCGGCGCGGGCCGAATCGCGGCCGTTGTCGCAAACCACCACCAGCGGCTTGTTCTTGGGCAGCGAGCCGGCCTTCTGCTCGAGGTCGGCTGCCGGCACGTTTCGTGCCTGAGCGATATGGCCGGCCTGGAATTGCTCGACGGGGCGCACGTCGACCCACACGGCATTGCGCTGGTTGACCATCTGGATGGCTTCAGTCGTGCTGATGGCGGACCCGGTCCGGCCCTTGCGCAGGGCGGGAATGATCAGCATCACGCCGGAAACCACGGCGACGGCGACGATGAAGATGTTGTTTTTATCGAGCAAAAATTGCAAAAGGTCCACGAAGGCTTCCTGTAGTACGTCGGCGGGCGCTACGTCGGCTTGCGGGTGGGCAAGTCTTCCGGCCAGCCTGGTAGGGGCGAACCCTGATGCGTCGCGTCCAGGACATGGACGCGGTGCGCCGGGGCAAAATCACGGGCAAAATCACTCAATTATAAAATGAGCGCATTCCTTAACCATCCTCCAACTTTAACCCGCCCGGCGGGCGCCCCAAACCATGCACAAACTCGTACTGATGCGCCACGGTGAAAGCCAGTGGAATCTTGAAAACCGTTTCACCGGCTGGACCGATGTCGACCTGACCGACACCGGCCGCGAGCAGGCCCGCAAGGCGGGCGAACTGCTCAAGAAAGAAGGCTTCACCTTCGACCTGGCCTACACCTCGGTGCTCAAGCGCGCCATCCGCACCCTGTGGATCGCCCTGGACGCCATGGACGCCATGTATACCCCGGTCGGCGTGAACTGGCGCCTGAACGAACGCCACTACGGCGCGCTTCAGGGTCTGAACAAGTCCGAAACCGCCGCCAAGTATGGCGACGAGCAGGTCCTGATCTGGCGCCGGGCCTACGCCATTGCGCCGGAGCCGTTGTCGCTGGACGACGAACGCCACCCGCGCTTTGACAGCCGCTACGCCAAGATCCCGGCCGACCAGCTGCCCGCCACCGAGTGCCTGAAAGACACCGTGGCACGCGTGCTGCCGTTCTGGAACGACTCCATTGCTCCGGCCATCCGCTCCGGCCGCAAGGTGCTGATCGCCGCCCACGGCAACAGCCTGCGCGCCCTCATCAAGCACCTGGACAACGTGTCGGACGACGACATCGTCAACCTGAACATCCCGACCGGCCAGCCGCTCGTCTACGAACTGGATGATGACCTGCGTCCGATCCGCCACTATTATCTGGGCGATGCCGCCGAGATCGAGGCGGCCATGGCTGCGGTTGCGGCTCAGGGCAAGGCCAAGAAGGACTGATATCTCTATGCGTCGCACGGCGGGGTTGTTGTTGGCGGTCATGTTGGCCGGTGGGGCGCTGCCTGCGCGCGCCGCGCCCAGTGACCTCGCCGGGCGTCAGTCCGACGCCGAAAAGCAGCAGGCCGCCTTGCGCGACCGCATCGAGAGCCTGCAAAAGGACATCGACGACCGCGAGGCGGCCCGCAAAGAGGCCGCCGACGCGCTCAA
>DMTA01000504.1 GCA_003454835.1 Achromobacter sp.
CAGCCACGCCCCCGACGTGCCCAACGCGCAGGAGGTCGTCGGCACGTGGCTCAGCGGCCACCTGGGCGGCGCGCCGCTGGCCGTGGGGCATCGCGTGGTCCACGGCGGGCCGGATCTGTCCGAGCCGGTGCTCATCGACGACGACATCCTGACCCGGCTCGACACCTTCACGCCGCTCGCGCCGCTGCACCAACCCAACAATCTGGCGCCGATCCGCGTCATCCGCGAACGGCGGCCGTGGATTCCGCAGGTCGCCTGCTTTGACACGGCATTCCATCGCAGCCATTCCGACGTGGCCGACCGCTACGCGCTGCCCGAGCGCCTGTATCTGGAAGGCGTACGCCGCTACGGCTTTCATGGACTGTCCTACGAGTACATCGCGCAGCGCCTCAAGCAGACACTGCCCGACCTCGCGATGGGCAAGATCGTCGTCGCCCATCTCGGCTCCGGCGTGTCGGCCTGCGTCATGCACCAGGGCAAGAGCGTGGACAGCACCATGGGCTTCACCGCGCTGGAAGGCCTGCCCATGGGCACGCGCCCCGGCCGCCTGGACCCCGGCGTGGTGCTCTGGATGATGGAACAGGGCATGAGCCACGACGAGATCGAGCACATGCTGTACCACGACTGCGGCATGAAGGGCCTGTCGGGCATCAGCAACGACATGCGCGAACTGCTGGCCAGCAATGCGCCGTCGGCCAAGCTGGCGCTGAAATATTTCGCGTGGCGCGTGGCCGAAGGCATGATCGGCCTGGGCTGCGCGACGAACGGCATCGACGGCATCGTCTTCACGGCCGGCGTCGGCGAGAACTCCGCCGAGATCCGCCAGGCGATCAGCGAGCACTGGGGCTGGCTGGGCATCAAGCTGGACCCCGAGCGCAACGCCCGCCACGGGCCGCGCATCTCCCGCGACGACAGCCGCATCGGCGTGTACGTGGTGCGCACTAACGAAGAGCTTGTCATTGCGCAGCACACGCTTGCCCTCGTGAGGCAGCGATGAACGGGCATCTGCCGCTGGCCGGCAAGCGCGGGCTGGTGACCGGCATCGCTAACGCCGACTCCATCGCGTGGGGCTGCGCCAAGGCGTTTCGCGCGATGGGCGCCGAACTGGCGGTGACCTACCTGAACGACAAGGCCCTGCCGCATGTGGCGCCGCTGGCGCAGCAGGTTCAAGCGCCATTGCTGATGCCCATGAACCTGCTGAACGACGGCGAGCTGGAAGCCGTCTTCAGCCGCATCACGGACGAATGGGGCGAGCTGGATTTCGTGCTGCATTCGGTGGCGTTCGCACCGCGCGACGATCTGCACGGGCGCGTGACGGATTGCTCGCGCGCGGGCTTCCTGCAGGCGATGGACGTGTCGTGCTGGTCCTTCATCCGCATGGCCAAGCTGGCCGAGCCGCTGATGCGCAACGGCGGCGCCCTCTTCTGCATGAGCTATTACGGCTCGCAGATGGTGGTCGAGCACTACAACATGATGGGACCGGTCAAGGCCGCGCTGGAATCGGCCACGCGCTATCTGGCGGCCGAACTGGGTCCGCAGGGCATCCGCGTGCATGCGATCTCGCCGGGTCCGCTGAAGACGCGCGCCGCGTCCGGCATCGCGGAGTTCGACACGATGCTGGACCGCGCCCAGGCGAAGGCGCCGGCGCGTAGTCTGGTGTCGATTGATGACGTGGGCGAAGCGACTGCGTGGCTGGCTACCGATGCGGCGCGGCTCATGACTGGGCAGACGCTGTACATCGACGGCGGTTATCACATCATTGATTGAGGCGGGGACCGCGGATGGCGTGCGTGTCGCGCTGTCTGCTCGCGCGGGGTGTCAGACACCCCGGTCATTCGCTTGGTGTCTGACCCCCTGCTCATTTGAAGATCAGGCCAGCGTCGCCGGTCCGCCCTGGCGCCAGCGCTCGATGGCGTCGACCGCCTGCTCCGGACTGCCGAAGATCCTGTCCGGGCCGATCTTCTTGACCAGCCCCGAACGCTGCAGCGCCTCGCGGAACTTGCCGTGACCCCCGGCCACCAGCAGCGTGATGCCGCGTTCGTCCAGATTGCGCTTCAGTTCATACAGCGCCTCGACCGCGTCGGCGTCGGCCTGCGTCATGGCTTCGGCATCCAGCACGAACCAGCGCACGTCGCCCGCCTGCTCGATGATCTCGCGGGCGCGGCGGCGGAAGGCGTCCGCGTTGAAGAACCAGACCGAGGATTCGAACAGCCAGATCACGGCGCCGGGGACGGGCTTGGCTTCCGGATTCAGATGCAGCTTGCCCAGGACGGTTTCACCGGGCAGCCGGCCCAGCAGCGCATCGCGGGGATTGCCGGACACGTACATGGCGTAGAGCAGCGTCGCGCCCACTGAGACGGCCACGCCTTGCAACACGCCAAATCCCACCACGCCCACGGCCGCCAACACGCCGAATGCAAGCTCGATCCGCGAAATGCGCGCCAGCCGCTTGAAGGCCTGCCAATCGAACAGGCTGGCCGCAGCCAGCAGCAGAATGGCCGACAGCGCAAACTGCGGAAGCCAGTACAGCGGCGCGCTCAACAGGCCCACCACCACGGCCAGCGCGGCCGCGGCGCTGATGCTGACCAGCGGCGACGAACCACCGGCCACCAGCCCGACCGCGGTGCGCGAGTCCGCGCCCGTCACGACATAGCCCTGGAATAGCCCGGCCGCCACGTTGGCCGCGCCGAAGCCAACCAGTTCCCGATTGGGATCGACATGTTCGCCCGTGCGCGCCGCAAAGCTGCGCGCGGTCACGATGCCGCTGGAAAAACTGACAACCAGAACGCCCGCCGCCCCCAGCATGATGCCGTCCACGCCTTCCAGGCTGACCGGCAGATGGAAGGACGGCAGCCCGGCCGGCACGTCGCCCACGACCGCAATACCCAGCGCCGGAAAATTGAACATCCAGGACAGCACGCAGGTCGCCACCACCAGCAGGATGGGACCGGGCCACGATGGCCGCAGGCGCTTGACCACTACCAGGAAGATGCACGATGCCAGGCCCAGGAACAGGGTCGGGAGCCGGATCTCCGTCAAGCGATGCGACAGTTCCATGAACGGATGAATGAGGCCGCTGTTGCGCAGTCCCACGCCGGTGAGGCCGCTCAACTGCGACATCGCCAGCGTGATCGCCACCCCGGCCATGTAGCCGATGAGCACCGGGCGCGACAGCAGATTGGCCAGCACGCCCAACCGCAGGACGCGCGCAATGAGGCAGCCCACCCCCACGGTCAGCGCAATGCTGGTGGCGCCGAGCAGGCGCGCTTCCGGCGTGGTCAGCGCCATGCCGGTCAGCGTGGCGGCAATCAGGGTGCAGGTGGCGGTGTCGGGCCCCACGATGAGGGTGCGCGACGAGCCGAAGAACGCATACGCCAGCATGCCCGCGATGGCGGCCCACAAGCCGGCGACGGGCGGCACGCCCATCATGGCGGAATAAGCCAGACCGACCGGCAGGGCCACGGCCGCAACACTCAGCCCTGCGGTAAAGTCACGCCGCGCCGATTCGCGGGTAATGCCCTGGAAGTTGGCCAGGCCAGGAATAAAGCGGAGATTCATGGTGCAGCGAGACGATCACAAGTGAATTCCCGCCAGCGGCGGGATGACCGCCCAAGCCTACACCAACGCCAATCCGCGCGGCGCGCGGCGAATCAAGGCGGCGGCTGTCGGTGCCGCACGCTTGGTGCGGGCGGGCGTCTGACGCCCGCCGCACGCCGCCCCTTCGCAAGAGGCGTACGCAGCCGGACTTACCCCGCCGCGCGGGCTTCCAGCACGGCTACGGCCGGCAGGGTCTTGCCTTCCAGGAATTCCAGGAAGGCGCCACCGCCGGTCGAGATGTAGCCGACCTGCTCGCCGATCTTGTACTTGGCGATGGCTGCCAGCGTGTCGCCGCCGCCGGCGATCGAGAAGCCTTCGGAGTCGGCGATCGCGCGCGCCACCACTTCGGTGCCGTTGGCGAATTGATCGAATTCGAACACGCCCACCGGACCGTTCCAGACGATCGTGCCCGCCTGCTTCAGGATGCCGGCCAGTTGCTCGGCGGTCTTGGGGCCGATGTCCAGGATCATGTCGTCGTCGGCGACGTCGGTGGCTGCCTTGACGGTGGCCTCGGCGTCGGCGCCGAACGACTTGGCGCACACCACGTCAACGGGAATCGGCACGGCCGCCCCGCGCTTTTTCATGATGTCGATCACGGCGCGGGCCTGATCGACCTGGTCGGGTTCCGCCAGCGACTTGCCGATGGACAGGCCGGCGGCCAGCATGAACGTATTGGCGATGCCGCCGCCCACGACCAGCTGATCGACCTTGTCGGCCAGCGATTGCAGGATGGACAGCTTGGTCGACACCTTCGAGCCGCCCACGATGGCGACCAACGGACGCTTGGGTTCGTGCAGCGCACGGCCCAGGGCATCCAGTTCAGCTTCCAGCAACGGGCCGGCGCAGGCAACAGACGCAAAGCGCGCGATGCCGTGGGTGGTGGCTTCGGCGCGGTGGGCGGTGCCGAAGGCGTCGTTGACGTAGACGTCGCACAGCGCAGCCATCTTCTTGGCCAGCGTCTCGTCGTCCTTCTTTTCGCCGACATTCACGCGGCAGTTTTCCAGCAGCACGACCTGGCCGTGATCGACCTGCACGCCGTCGACCCAGTCGCGCACCAGCTGCACGGGCATTCCCAGCAGCTCGGACAGGCGCTGGCCGACCTTGGCGAGCGAATCGGCGTCGGTCAGCACGCCTTCTTTCGGGCGGCCCAGATGGGACGTGACCATCACGGCGGCGCCGGCGTCCAGCGCCAGGCGGATACCGGGCACCGAGGCGCGGATGCGGGTGTCTTCGCTGATGCGGCCGGCGTCATCGAACGGAACATTGAGGTCGGCGCGGATGAACACACGCTTGCCGGACAGCGCGCCGGCCTTAGCCAGCGCGGACAAAGTTTTGACCTTGGACATATTTGGATTCCTTCGGTAGGCGAACAAAGGGGACGAACCCATTTTCCGCAACGGCGGAAAACAAATCCGTCCCCTTATGGACTGGCGGTGTGCTTACTTGGCCGACATCAGCGCGACGGTGGTGTCGAGCATGCGGTTCGAGAAGCCCCACTCGTTGTCGTACCAGGACGAGACCTTGACCAGACGGCCCGAGACCTTGGTCAGCGACGCGTCAACCGTGCTGGAGGCCGGGTTGTGGTTGTAGTCCACCGAGACCAGGGGTTCGGTGTTGTAGTCCAGGATGCCCTTCAGTTCGCCTTCCGAGGCGGCCTTCAGGATGCTGTTCACTTCTTCGGCGGTCGTGTCGCGGCTGGCCACGAACGACAGGTCGACCAGCGACACGTTGATGGTCGGGACGCGGATGGCGTAGCCGTCCAGCTTGCCGTTCAGTTCCGGCAGGACCAGGCCCACGGCGGCGGCGGCGCCGGTTTTCGTGGGGATCATGCTCATCGTGGCCGAACGCGCGCGGCGCAGGTCTTCGTGGTAGACGTCGGTCAGGACCTGGTCGTTCGTGTAGGCGTGAACGGTGGTCATCAGGCCGTTTTCAAGGCCCAGCTTGTCGTTCAGCGGCTTGACCAGCGGGGCCAGGCAGTTGGTCGTGCACGAAGCGTTGGAGATGACGGTGTCCGTCGACTTCAGCACGCCGTGGTTGACGCCGTAGACGATGGTGGCGTCGACATCCTTGCCGCCCGGAGCCGAGATGATGACCTTTTTGGCGCCGCCCTTGATGTGCGCGCCGGCCTTTTCCTTGGTGGTGAAAAAGCCCGTGCATTCCAGCACGACGTCGACCTTCAGGTCGCCCCACGGCAGTTCAGCCGGGTTGCGGTTGGCCAGCACGCGGATCTTGTCGCCGTTGACGACCATGAACTCGCCGTCGACCTCGACGGTGCCCGGGAACTTGCCGTGGGCGGTGTCGTAGCGCGTCAGGTGCGCGTTCGTCTTGGGATCGCCCAGATCGTTGATGGCGACGATTTCGATATCGTGCTTCTTGCCACCTTCGTAGTGGGCACGCAGGATGTTGCGGCCGATGCGACCGTAACCGTTGATGGCGACGCGAATGGTCATGACTAAGCTCCTTTTTTACAAAACTTGCTTGACGGTCTCGGCCACCTTGTCGGCGGTCAGCCCGAAGAACTTGAACAGTGCGCCGGCCGGTGCGGATTCGCCGTAGCGGTCGATGCCGACCACGGCGCCCTCAAGGCCCACGTACTTGTGCCAGAAGGCGGTGACGCCGGCTTCGACAGCCACGCGCGGCAGACCCTTGGGCAGCACGGATTGCTTCCAGGCGGCGTCCTGCTTGTCGAAGACGTCGGTGCTGGGCATGGACACCACGCGCACGGCGATGCCTTCCTTGGCCAGCTGCGCCTGGGCGTCCAGGGCGATGGCGACTTCGGAGCCGGTGGCGATGATGACGGCGCGGGCGCCTTCGGCATCGCGCAGCACGTAGCCGCCGCGGGCGATGGCATCCACGGTGGCCGCGTCGCGCTGCACGAACGGCAGATTCTGGCGCGACAGCAACAGGGCCGTGGGGCCGCCGTCATGCACGTCCATGCCGATGCTGGTGGGGCGCGTCACGGCCGCGTTCCAGGCCACGGCGGTCTCGGCCGTATCGCAAGGACGCCACAGCGACAGGTTGGGGATGAGGCGCAGGCTGGCCGCGTGTTCGATCGACTGGTGGGTCGGGCCGTCTTCGCCCAGGCCGATGGAGTCGTGCGTGAACACATGGACAACGCGCTGCTTCATCAGCGCGGCCATGCGGATGGCATTGCGCGAGTAGTCGGAGAACGTCAGGAACGTGCCGCCGAACGGCAGGTAGCCGCCGTGCAGCGCGATGCCGTTCATGATGGCGGCCATGCCGAATTCGCGCACGCCGTAGTTGATGTGGCGGCCGAGCTGGATGCCCTTGTCGCCGGCGCGGACGGCGGCAACGCCCTTCCAGTCGGTGAAGTTGGAGCCGGTCAGGTCGGCCGAGCCGCCCAGCATTTCCGGCAGCAGCGGCGCCAGCGCGGCGATCGCGAATTGCGAGGCCTTGCGGGTGGCGACGGTTTCGCCCTTTTCGAGCGTGGCATTCAGGAAGGCCGTGAACTGTTCGGCGTAGCCGGCGGGCATTTCGCCCTTCATGCGGCGCGTGAATTCGGCGGCTTCGGCGGGGAATTCGGCGGCGTAGGCGTCGAAGCGCTTCTGCCATTCGCCCTGGGCTTCGGCGCCCTGCTTGCGACCGTCCCAGCCGTCGTACACGTCTTGCGGAATCTGGAAGGGTTCGGACGACCAGCCCAGCGCGGCGCGCGTGGCGGCGATTTCGTCCTTGCCCAGCGGCGCGCCGTGCACGTTGTGCGTGCCGGCCATGTTGGGCGAACCCTTGCCGATCACGGTGCGGCAGACGATCAGCGTGGGCTTGTCCGACTGCGAACGCGCGGCCTTGATGGCGGCGTCGACGGCGGCGACGTCATGGCCGTCCACGCCGCGGATGACGTTCCAGCCGTAGCCTTCAAAGCGCTTGGCGGTGTCGTCGGCGAACCAATGTTCCACATGGCCGTCGATGGAGATGCCGTTGTCGTCGTACAGCACAACCAGCTTGCTCAGCTTGAGCGTGCCGGCCAGCGAGCACACTTCGTGCGAGATGCCTTCCATCAGGCAGCCGTCGCCGGTGAAGGCGTAGGTGTGGTGGTCGACGAGCGTATGGCCCGGCTTGTTGAACTCGGCGGCGAGCAACGCTTCGGCCAGCGCCATGCCCACGGCATTGCCCAGGCCCTGGCCCAGCGGACCGGTGGTCGTTTCCACGCCCGGGGTGATGCCCACTTCGGGGTGGCCCGGCGTCTTGGAATGCAACTGCCGGAAATTCTTGATTTCTTCGATCGGCAGGTCGTAGCCCGTCAGGTGCAGCAGGGCGTAGATCAGCATCGAGCCGTGNNAGCACGAAGCGGTCGCGGTTGGCCCAGGCGGGATCTTTGGGATTGTGGCGCAGGTTGCCGGCCCACAAGGCTTGGGCGATTTCCGCCATGCCCATGGGAGCACCCGGATGCCCGGAGTTCGCTTGTTGCACGGCATCCATCGCGAGGGCGCGGATGGCATCCGCCAAGGCAAGTTTAGGGGCGGTCGGATTGCTCATTCGGAAGGCTCTTTGAAACCGGCGCGCCTACAGAGGAAATAGGGCCGGTTGACTAGGTTGCGAAGCAGGAGATTTTAGCATCAGGGGATTTCCCGGAGGCCATCGGCCGGATGCCCTATGTAATCGCGGGTTTCCAGAGGAATCGGCGGGGAGTGGTAGGCTACGCGAACTTGTCAGTCCCCTCACATTTCGAAGCCTGCCCCCCATGCCCGCCCCCCGTTTCTACTGCGACGCCCCGCTGTCCGCGGGCGCCCGCATCGCCCTGCCCGATGCCCTGGCCCATCACGCCCTGCGCGTGCTGCGCCTGCGCGCGGGCGAGGCCGTCACGCTGTTCAACGGTCAGGGCGGCGAATACCCGGCAGTGCTGGACGTCGNNATTGCCCAACTGGGCGACTTCAATCCCCGCGAGGCAGAACTGGGCGGCCGCATCACGCTGGCCCAGGGACTGCCTTCGGGCGACAAGATGGATTGGGTGGTGGAGAAAGCCGTGGAACTGGGCGCGGCCCGGGTCAGCCCCATCGCCGCGCAGCGCAGCGTATTGCAGCTGTCGGGCGCCCGGCTGGAAAAGCGCGTCGCGCACTGGCAGCGCATCGCGCAATCGGCGGCAGAACAATGCGGCCGCAACCGGTTGATGACCGTCGACGCGCCGCTGACACTGGAAGACTGGCTGGCCCAGCCCGCCGACGGCCTGCGCGTGCTCTGCCACCCCGAGGCCGAACAAGACCTGGCCGGCATGCTGCAAGGCGCATCGGATCAGGCGGACATCACCCTGCTGGTCGGGCCGGAAGGCGGCTGGTCGGACAAGGAACTGGAAGCGGCCCGCAAGGCAGGTGTGCAGGCCGTGCGCTTCGGCCCCCGGGTGCTGCGCACCGAGACGGCCGGCTTGGCGCTGCTGTCGGCGATCAGCGCCCTGCGCGGGTGGTAGGTCAGTCGTTTTCGCCGTAGGGCGCGGCGGCCACGCCGGGCTCGGGTTCGGGATGCGCGCCAGCGTGTTCGATCACATAGGCAAACACGCGGCCGTTTTCGTGCGCGAAATCCGCCGCGTCGGAGCAGACGGTTTCGATGCGGCCGGCGTCTTCTTCAAGCGCCGGATCGCCTGAATGCAAGCGGTACAGCCACAGCACCACACCGGATTTGTGATCCAGCACCGTGTCGCACAGGCAGTCGTACAGGGCGTCGAGATTGCCGCCGAAGTATTCGGGGAAATCCACCGCCTTGACGATGGCGCGCAAGACCGCCGAGCGGCTGCGGCACGGGTCGCAATTGGCAACAAACAAGGACAGGCCAAGTTCGTGTGCGGCGTCCACCACGGCCTTCTTGTCGAGCCCGTCGTGAGCCAGTGCTCCGCCGCGCATCAGCTGCCGCTGCAAAGTAGATTGGCCATTGCGCGTCATGCCTGTGCCTCCCTGAAAAAGGCGATCACTTCGTCGTTACGTCGCATCGTATCGGCATAACCCAGTTCTATCAATCGCTTGGTGTAGCCCGCTTCGAACAGGAGGTAGGACATCAGCGCCCCGCCCCCCGGACGGTTTGGATCGGACGATACACCGAGTACGCGGAAAAGCGCACGCGCTTGTGCGGGCATATCGTGCAAATGTTCGAGCGCCATCAGATCCAGCGACTGGCTGGGGGTGATGGTCAGCACCTCGATGCGGCGCACGGTGGGCGGCGCGCCATTCGGATCGGCGTGGTCCATCAGGTAGTTGATGCGCTGCAGACGCTCGACATCCGCCGACAGGCCGTCCAAAAAGATACTCGACAACGCATGACCGCCCACCTGCGCCAGCGACGGATACGGCGGCGAATCCTCGCGGTTCTCAGGGTGGGTGTCGTCGCGGTAACCCGTGCCGATCACCATGACGCGATGCGCGCCCAGGTGGATCGCCGGGCTGATGGGCGCGAGCTGGCGCATGGAGCCGTCGCCGCACCATTCGCCCTTGCCATGCACCTGCACCTGCCGCGCAGGAAAGACAAAGGGGATGGCCGACGACGCCATCAGGTGTTCGATGCCGATGGGCGTGGGAATGGCGAGGCGCAAATAGCGGTGCCACGGTTCGATGGGGGTATGCGCCTGGTAGAACGTCAGGTGCTCGCCGCTGGTGTATCCAGACGCGGTGATGGCCAATGCCGACAGCGAACCGCTTTCCAGGTTGGACCGCAGATTGCTGAAGTCCAGCACGCGCTCGAGCAGCCCCTGCATCGGCGTATTGTCCAGCAGCGAGTGCGGGCGCTTGCGCGTCAGGCCCGAATACATCCAGCCCAGCGAGAGGAGGCCCAGCCACCGCACGCCGGTGCGGATCAGGCCGGGCGCGTCGGCCCGGTAGATCATGTCGGTGTTCAGCGACGACCACAGGCGGCGGATTCGACGCACGCCCAGGTGCGGCCGGTCGGCTCGGCAGGCCAGCGCGGCTGCGTTGATGGCGCCGGCGGATGTGCCGCAGATGATGTCGAAGGGGTTCTGGAATCGGGAATGCCAGTCCGGGTCCAGCAGCTCCATGATGGCGCTGAGCACCCCGACCTGATAGGCGGCGCGCGCGCCGCCGCCCGTCAGGACCAGGCCGGTGGGCGTGCGTGGGCACGCCCTGCCGGCCGGCGTCACTTCAACGTGGCGTATTGACATCGACCACCGTCATCGCGGTCATGTTGACGATGCGGCGCACGGTGGAGCTGGAGGTCAGGATGTGCACAGGGGCATTGGCGCCCAGCAGGAACGGCCCCACCGCGACGTTGCCGCCGGCTGCCGTCTTGAGCAGGTTGTAGGCGATGTTGCCCGAGTCCACGTTCGGGCACACCAGCAGGTTGGCTTCGCCCTTGAGCGTGGACGACGGCAGGATGCGCATGCGCAGGGCCTCGTCCAGCGCGCAATCGCCGTGCATTTCACCGTCGATTTCCAGTTCGGGATCCATCTGCCGCACCAGTTCCAGCGCGCGGCGCATCTTGGCGCCCGACGCCGAGCTGCCCGAACCGAAATTGCTGCGCGACAGCAGCGCGGCCTTTGGCGCCAGATACATACGGCGCATCTCGCGCGCGGCAGCCACGGTGAATTCCGCGATCTGCTCGGCGGTGGGCTCGTCGTTCACGTGCGTGTCCACGAGGACCACCGTGCGCTCGTTGAGCAGCAGGATGTTCATGGCGGCGTACACGTTGTGGCCCGGGCGGCGGCCGATGACCTCATCCACGAATCGCAGGTGATCGTGATACGCGCCGACGGAGCCGCAGACCATGCCGTCGGCATCGCCCAGATGCACCATCATCGCGCCGATCAGCGTCATACGGCGGCGCATTTCCACGCGCGCCATTTCCTTGGTGATGCCGCGGCGGCACATGCGTTCCCAGTAGGTCGTCCAGTACTGGTGGAAACGCTCGTCGTATTCGGGGTTGGTGACTTCGACGTCCTCGCCCAGGCGCAGGCGCAGGCCCAGCTTTTCGATGCGGGTCAGCAGCACCGACGGGCGGCCCACCAGGATCGGGCGGGCCAGGCCTTCGTCCACCACCACCTGCACGGCGCGCAGCACGCGTTCGTCTTCGCCTTCCGCAAACACGATGCGCGCTGGGCCGCCTTCGCGCACAATGCGCTTGGCCGCCGAGAACAGCGGCTTCATGAACGCGCCCGAGTGGTACACGAACTGCTGCAGCTGTTCTTCGTAGGCTTCCAGGTCGGCCAGCGGGCGCGTAGCCACGCCGCCTTCCATGGCGGCCTTGGCCACGGCCGGCGCAATGCGCACGATGAGGCGCGGATCGAACGGCTTCGGGATCAGGTATTCAGGGCCGAACGAGATGTCGAACGTGCCATAGGCCGCAGCCACGACTTCGTTCTGTTCCTCCTCGGCGAGTTCGGCAATGGCGTACACCGCCGCCTTTTCCATCTCGCGCGTGATGGTCGTGGCGCCCACGTCCAGCGCGCCGCGAAAGATGTACGGGAAGCACAGCACGTTGTTGACC
>DMTA01000214.1 GCA_003454835.1 Achromobacter sp.
CACGAAGGCGCTCAAGCCTTCGCGCGCTTCCGGCGTGGCCGCGGCGTTGCAGAACACCTCCACCGCCGTCGCCACCCGGCGCCGGTATTCGTTGTCGTTGCTGTACACGAACGCGCGCCGCCCCATCGCCAGGACTTGCGGGGCCTTTGCGGCCAGCGACCGCGCCATCGCGCGGGCCTGATCCAGCAGCTCGGCCTCCGGCGCCACGCGCGTCACCAGCCCCATTGCGTCCGCCTCTTGCGCGTCGAAGGTGCGGCCCGTGAACAGCAGATCGAACGCCCGATGCTTGCCCACGATGGCCGGCAGATGCACGTAGTGAATGGCGGGCAGCACGCCTACATCGATCTCGGGGTAACCGAACGTCGCGGTGTCGGCAGCCACGATCATGTCGCTGGACATCGCCACCGTCATGCCGCCGCCTCGCACCGCGCCCGATACGACGGATATCGACGGCTTGGTCAGATTGAATTGCGCGTCATACAGCTTGATGTAGAGCCGCGTTAGCAACTCGCGCACGCGCGCCGGCGTGCTTTGCAGCAGCTGCTTCATATCCAGCCCCGCGCAGAATCGTCCCGGCAGGCCGCTCGCGAGCAGCACCGCGCGCACGGACGGATCCGCATTGGCCTCGTCCAGCGCGCCGATCAGCGCGTCCAGCACATCCATGTCCAGCGCATTGACTGGCGCATGGCAAAGATGGATCTCCGCGATGCCGTCGCGGACTTCATAACGCAAAGGACTCATTTCGCATCTCCGTGTTTCGCNNTTTCGCATCTCCGTGTTTCGCATCTCCGTGTTTCGCATCTGCATTCGAGGCGTGTTGCTGCACGCTGCCCTGCGCCACCATCGCTGCGATCTCGGATTCGTCAAAGCCCAGCTCTCCGAGGATCTCGCGGCTGTGCTCGCCCAGCATCGGCGCAGGCCGCGCAGCGACGCGCGGCTGACGTCCGAAACGCACGGGCAGCCCTACGTTGCGCACTTCGCCCAGCACGGGATGCTGGCTCGTCACGATCAGATCACGCGACGCGACTTGCGGATGCGCCAGCGCCTGGTCCAACGTGTGAATGGCGGAACAGGCAATGCCGGCAGGCTTGAGCAACGCCAGCCATTGCGCCACCGTGCGGGCCTCGATGCAGGACTGCACCAGGGCAACCGTCGCATCAAAGTTGCGGACACGTTCGGCATTGGTCGCAAACGCCGGCGCCGTCACGTAATCCTGCAACCCCGCCGCCGCGCAGAAACGCTGCCACTGCGCGTCGTTGCCCACGCCCAGCATCAGATCGCCATCGGATGCGCGAAAGGCCTGGTAAGGACACATGGCCGGATGCCCGGTGCCCATGCGGCGCGGCACCTTGCCCGTGCGCCAATAGTTCTGCGCCATGTAGGACATCAGGCCCAGCGACGTATCCAGCAGCGACACATCCAGGTACTGCCCCTTGCCTGTCTGGCCGCGTTCCAGCAGCGCCGCCAGAATCCCGCTCAGCGCAAACGATCCAGTGCCCAGATCCACCGGCGAAAAGCTCGCCCGTGCGAAGTTGCCGCCCGGATCGCCCATCGTGCTGATCATGCCGCTGAAGGCTTGCAGCATGACGTCGTAGCCCGGCTCTTCGCCCATCGGCCCCTCACGGCCGTAGCCCGAGATCTCGCAGTACACGAGGCGCGGATTGATGCGGGCGAGCGTCTCGTAATCCACGCCCAGGCGCGCGGCCGTCTTGCCGCCAAATCCCTGCAGCACCACGTCGGCCTCGGCGGCCAGACGATGCACCACCGCCCGCCCCGCCCCGGTCTTCAGGTCCACCGCCAAGCTGCGCTTGTTGTGATTGACGGCTAGAAAGGTCGCGGACTCGCCCGCATCCTGCGGCAGCCACGCCCGCGTATCGTCGCCGGTGCCTACCGGCTCGACCTTGATCACGCGCGCGCCGAGTTCGCCGAGATACTGTCCGCAAAGCGGTCCCGCCAGGACCTTGCTCAGGTCCAGGACCGTGATGTTCTTCAATGGAGTCATGCGCTGCCCGCCTGCCGTGTTCAATGTTCCCCCTGCCGTGTTCACTGTTCCGCCTTCAGCCCAATGGTGTTCGCCGCCTGCGTCCATTGCGCGGTTTCCTGCTTGAAGAAGTCATCCAGCTGGGCCGGCGCCACCTGGAAGGCCTCGGCGCCCCGCTCCTGCATCGCCTTGCGGTACGCGTCGCTGGCCACCACGTTGGCGACCGCGGCGCGCAGCTTCTGCACCACGTCGTCCGGCGTGCCGGCGGGCGTCTGCAGCGAGAACCAGAATTTCAAATCCAGACTGGGGTAGCCCGCCTCTTTCAAAGTCGGCACGTTCGGCAGCAACGGTGATCGCTCGGCGGACGTGATGGCCAGCGCCTTCAATCGGCCTCCTTGCACCTGCCCGATGCTGGTGGACATGCTGTCGAACAGAAAATCGACCTGTCCGCCGATCACATCGGTCACGGCATTGGCGCTGCCCTTGTAGGCCACGCCAACGGCCTGGAAGTTCGCAAGCTTCTGCAGTGATGCGCCATACACGTGCGGCGAGCTGCCCGGACCAAACGTCGCGTAGCTCAGGCCGTGCGGCGAGCTGCGTCCACGCTCGACCAGCTCGGCCAGCGTGTTGACGGGCGTGCGCTCGGGGTTCACCACCAGCAGGTTCGGCATGGCGCCCGTCGTCCCGACCGGGACATAGTCCTTCAGCGGGTGCATCTTGGCGCTGGGATACATCAGCGGATTGATGGCCTGCATGGCCACCGTGTTGTGCATCAGCGTGTAGCCGTCCGCCGGACCATTGAGCACGCTCTGATAGCCCACGTTGCCGCTTGCGCCCGGCCTGTTCTGCACAATGACCTGCTGGCCCAATTCGCGCGACAGCGGCTCGGCCACCAGACGCGCGATGAAATCCGTCGGCCCGCCCGCCGAAAACGGCACGACCAGCGTAATGGGCTTGGACGGCCAGGCATCCGCAAACGCGGGCGCGGACAGCGCCGAGCAAGCGAGGCAGGCAGCGAATAGTTTGTTGAGCGTCATGATGTCTCCTGTGGTTCTTCTTGGATGACGCTCATTATCGGAAGCGGATTGCTATATTAGAAATACCGTTTAAATATGCAGGCCATAATAAAAAAATGATGGCCCGCTACTTTTCGAGGTCCTTCATGTCCATGTCCATTCGCGCCATGCAATGCTTTGTCGCGGTCGTGTCGACGGGCTCGATCAGCCGCGCCGCCGCGGCGCTGCACGTGGCCCAGCCCGCGCTCAGCTTGCAGATCCGCAACCTGGAGGAAGACCTGGGCGTCGTGCTGCTCCATCGCAGCGCCCGCGGCGTCACGCCTA
>DMTA01000172.1 GCA_003454835.1 Achromobacter sp.
CCGAGCGGCAGACCGCCGCCGTTGCAGGCGGGCGCAAGGAACTGCAGCAGGCCGCCCGGGAAGTCCGGCAGGCCAAGGCGCCGCCGCCGCGCGAGGCGCCGCCGGAAGAACCCATTGAAAACATCGCGGACATGCCGGCGGAAATCGCGCGGCTGCGCCAGTTGCTGGCCAAGCTGACCGATGAACGCGATCAGCTCAAGAAGAAGGTCATGCACCTGACTGTCGCGTTGTCGGAAGCCCGCAGCGGGTCCGGCGGCGGGGATGACTGAGCGGCGATGCAGGAATAAGGGATAACCCTTAAACCGCATAATCCACGAAAAAAATTCGTGGATCGCTGGGAATTTATATCGTTTTGAGGAAAGGCTTGCGCGGCTTTGTAATGCAGGTTCGCTTCAACGCTTCCTGCATTCACACCTGACTTTCCTTATGAATCCCATCGGATATCGCATTCTTTCCCGGCCCGAGACGGCCGTCGCCGCCGACGTGCTGGCCGGCTTTGCCAGCATCGGCTCGGCCCAGATCAGCGACTGCATGAATCGCCTGTACGGCGTGTCGGGCCTGCGTCCGCTTCATAACGGCGCGCGCCGCACGGTCGGCGTGGCGCTCACGGTCAAGACCCGTCCGGGCGATAACCTGATGATCCACAAGGCGATTTCGTTGGGCGGCGCGGGCGACGTGATCGTCGTCGACGGCGCGGGCGACACCAGCAACGCGCTGGTTGGCGAACTGATGATGATGGACGCGCAGTCGCGCGGCATCGAAGGCTTCGTGATCGACGGCGCGGTGCGCGATGCGGACGTGTTCGCCCAGGGCGAATTCGGGTGCTTTGCCCGCGACGTGTCGCACAAGGGTCCCTACAAGGACGGCCCGGGCGAGATCAACGTGCCCGTGTCGGTCGGCGGCCAGGTGGTCAACCCCGGCGACGTGGTGGTGGGCGATGCCGACGGCGTGGTGGTGATTCCCGCCGAACACGCCAGCGCGGTGCTGGCGCTGGCCCTGAAGAAGGAAGCCGACGAAGCCGTGGCCAAGGAAAAGCTGCGCGCCGGCACGTACACCAAGCCGTGGCTGGAAAAGACGCTGGCCGAAAAGATGGGAGCGGCCAAATGAGCATCGTTGCCGACCGCATCAAGCGCATCAAGCTGTCGCCCAGCGTCGCCGCGCGCGCCATCATCGCCGAATTGCGCGAGCAGGGCCGACGCATCATCGACCTGACGATTGGCGAACCGGACTTCTCGACGCCCGAACACATCCGTCAGGCCGCCACGGCCGCCATGAACCGTGGCGAAACCAAGTACCCGCCGGCGCAGGGCACGGTTGCCCTGCGCAAGGCCGCCGCAGCCCATCTGCTGGAAGCGACCGGCGTGGAATACCCGGCTTCGCGCGTCATCGTCAGCACCGGCGCCAAGCAGGTGATCTTCAATGGCCTGGCCGCGACGCTGAACGATGGCGACGAAGTGCTGATTCCCGCGCCGTTCTGGGTGTCGTATCCGGACATGGTCCTGGTCAACGGCGGCGTGCCGGTGGCCGTCGAAACGTCGCCCGCCACCGATTACAAGGTCACGCCCGACGCGCTGGAACGCGCCATCACGCCCCGCACCAAGTGGCTGATGATGAATGCCCCCAGCAACCCGACGGGATCGGTCTACACCGCCGCCGAACTGCGCGGCCTGACCGAGGTCCTTGCGCGTCATCCGCACGTCTGGCTGATGACCGACGACATCTACGCGCGCCTGAACTTCACCGGCGAGCCGACGGTGCATCCGTTGCAGGTCGCGCCGGAACTGGCTGCCCGCACGCTGGTCGTCAATGGCGTGTCCAAGGCCTATGCCATGACGGGCTGGCGCATCGGTTACGGCGCCGGTCCCGACGAACTGATCAAGGCGATGGCGATCCTGCAGTCGCAAAGCACGTCGGGCGCCTCGTCGGTCAGCCAGGCGGCCGCGCTGGAAGCCCTGACGGGTCCGCAGGACTGCGTCGCCGAATTCGCCAAGGTGTTCCGCGAGCGCCGCGACCTGGCGATCGCCGAATTGTCCGGCGCGCCGGGCCTGGACATCGTCGTGCCGCAGGGCGCGTTCTATGTCTTTCCGGACTGCTCGGGTCTCTTGGGCAAGAAGACGCCGGCCGGCGACGTGATCGCCAGCGACACGGACCTCACGCACTACCTGCTGCGCGAAGCCGGCGTGGCGGTCATCGACGGCCATGCCTACGGCGCGCCCGGCACGTTCCGGTTGTCGTTTGCCGCCTCGCTGGACGATATCCGGCAGGGATGCGCCGCCATCCGCGAAGCCTGCGCCAAGCTGGCCTGACGGCCACGCTTTCGCACCGATACGGCGTCATCGCCAGTCTGTACACCTAACAACCATTCAAGGGGAATGAACCATGAAGCGTCACACTCTCTTCGCCGCCTGCCTGGGCCTGGCTTCGCTGGCCGCGGGCGGAATTGCCCACGCCGACCAGCTTGACGACATCAAGGCGCGCGGCGAGCTGGTTTGCGGCACGCTGGGCACGTCGCAGCCGTTCAGCTTTCAGGACGGCGCAACGCGCCAGCTCGTGGGCTATGACGTGGACGTGTGCAAGCTCGTCGCGGACAAGCTGGGCGTCAAGGTCAACTACAAGCTGCTGTCGGTGGCGGCGCGCGTGCCGGAGCTGAACGAAGGGCGCGTGGACATCCTGGCGGCCAACCTGGGCTATTCGCCCGACCGCGCGCAGCAGATCGCGTTCAGCCACGCGTATTACGTCAGTCCGCAAAAGCTGATGGTGCGCAAGGATTCGGGCCTGGACTCGATCGAAGCCCTGAACGGCCGCCGCATCGGCGCCACCAAGGGTTCGAGCTCCGAGCGCGAGATCAAGCGGATTCTCGATAAGTCGCAGGTCATCGGCTACGGCGACAGCTCGGCCACGTATCTGGCCCTGCAGCAGAAGAAGGTGGACGCGCAGTTCGCATCCGAGCTGGTGCTGGTGCGTCTGGTGCTGCAAAGCCCGCCCACCGCGCCGGTCAGCGTGATCCCCAAGGCCGTGTTCGATGAGCCGTGGGGCCTGGGCGTGCGCAAGTCCGAACCGCGATTGCTGGAAACGGTGAACCAGGCGCTGGACGAGGCCGAAACCTCGGGCGCGGCGGCCAAGCTGTTCGACAAGTGGTTTGGCCCCGACACCCCCTACAAGCTGGAGCGCGGCTTCAAGATCGGCCCGATCGCCGGCTAAGGGGCCGACCCGAGCGCTGCCGTTCGCCAGTTCCCGTCACGGCTTCCCGCGTCTTGCAAGGCGACGCGCGGGAAGCCGTGATGCTTGGCGTCGCGCGCCCGAACGCAGGAGATTGACAGGTTTATGAGCTTTCTAGACGCTTCCCAATACCAGTTGCTGCTCAGCGGCATGGCGGTCACCGTGCAACTGTTCCTCGTTGCATGGGTCATGGCGTTCTCCATCGCGGTGACGCTGGTGGTGGTGCGCGCCACCAATCTGGCGCCGTGCCGCTGGCTGGTCGACGCCTATGTGGAATACCACCGCAATGTGCCGCTGCTGGTGCAGGTGCTGTTCTGGTACTTCGGCATGCCTGAGCTGCTGCCGGAAGGGTTCCGCATGTGGCTGTACGCGCACAACGCCGAAATGTCGCTGGCCGCCATCGCGCTGGCGCTGGGGTCGGCCGCCTACATCGCTGAAGACATCCGCAGCGGTCTGCGCGCCATTCCCGGCACCCAATTCGAGGCCGCCCGTGCGCTGGGTGCGAGCTATCTGCAATGCATGCGGTTCGTGATCGTGCCGCAGGCGCTGCGCATTTCCATTCCGCCGCTGGTCGGGCGCGCGTTGCTGCTGTTCAAGAACACCAGCGTGGCCATGGCGATCGGGGTAATGGAGCTGACCTACCAGGCACGGGAAATCGAAAACGAGACCTACCGCACCTTCGCCACCTTCGGCGCGGCGACGATCATGTACTTGCTGGGGTCGTTCCTGATCATGGCGCTCGGATCGCGCATTTACGCCCGTTATCGTCTGAACCGCGGAGGCCATGGTGCTTGATCTCCTGATGCAATACTGGCCCACGCTGCTCGTGGGCCAATACCCCAACGGTCCGCTCGGCGGACTGGCGCTGACGCTGATCCTGGCCGCGCTGGGCCTGGCGATGTCCCTCCCGCTCGCGCTGCTGATCGCGCTGGCCCGCGTCAGTCCCTATGGGTGGCTGCGCACGGCCAGCAAGGCGCTGGTCAATGTGGTGCGTGGCATGCCGCTGCTGATGCTGATCTTCTGGGCCTACTTCGTGGTGCCCAAGATCACGGGCCAGGTGGTCAGCGGCTTCTGGACGCTGATTTTTGCCCTGGTGGTGTACGAAAGCGCGTATCTGTCCGAAGTGATTCGTTCAGGCATCGAGGCGGTGCCGCGCGGGCAAATCGAAGCCTCGCGATCGCTGGGCGTGGGTTACTGGACGACGATGCGCAAGGTGGTGCTGCCGCAGGCGCTGTTCAACGTGCTGCCCAGCATGACCAGCCAGTTCGTGTCCACCATCAAGGAAACCTCGCTGGGCTACGTCATCAGCGTCAACGAACTGACATTTGCCGCCAACCAGGTCAACAACCTGGTGCTGACCCAGCCGCTGCAGGTGTTCGGCATTCTGGCCATCATCTACTTCATCGTGTGCTTCAGCCTGAGCCGTGGCTTGAGCTGGCTGGACCTGCGCATCCGCCGTACGCGGGCCATGGCTTAAAGGAATAAATACATGATCAATCTCGAGAAAGTGAACAAGTGGTACGGCGAGCATCATGTGCTCAAGGACGTGGACCTGTCGGTGGCGCGCGGCGAGGTGCTGGTGGTGTGCGGACCGTCCGGCTCCGGCAAGTCCACGATGATCCGCACGATCAATCGGCTGGAACCCATCGAAAAAGGCCGCATCCTGATCGACGGCGCGGACATCTACGGCAAGGGCGCCAACCTGAACGCGCTGCGCCAGAAGATCGGCTTCGTGTTCCAGCAGTTCAATCTGTTCCCGCACATGAGCGTGCTGGAAAACGTGATCTTCGCGCCCGTGAACATCCGCAAGCAGTCGCGCAAGGAGGCCGTGGAGCTGGCGCGCAGCCTGCTCGACCGCGTGGGTCTGGCGCACAAGATCGACGCTTATCCGGGATCGCTGTCTGGCGGGCAGCAGCAGCGCGTNNGCAGCGCGTGGCGATCGCGCGCGCGCTGGCCCTGCAGCCGCCCGTCATGCTGTTCGACGAGCCGACCAGCGCGCTGGATCCGGAAATGGTGGGCGAGGTGCTTCAGGTGATGAAAGGCCTGGCCAAAGATGGCATGACGATGGTGTGCGTGACGCACGAAATGGGCTTTGCGCGCGACGTCTGCGACCGCGTGGTGTTCATGGACGCGGGCGAAATCCTGGAGATGGATACGCCCGAACGCTTCTTCAGCGCCCCGGCGCATCCGCGTGCGCAGCGTTTCCTGGCGGACATTCTGCATCCGCGGGGTTGATCCGGGCTGATCGGCCGCGGTGGTAATGTCTGGGGTTTCCATGCGCTTTTCTTCGACCGCGGCGATGTACACCCTCAAGCAATTGGAGGCCTTCTACTGGAGTTCCGAACTGGGCAGCTTCAGCGCGTCGTCGCGCAAGCTGCACACCACCCAATCGGCCGTGGCCAAACGGGTGGGGGAACTCGAGGCCTTTGCCGGCGCGCCCCTGTTCGAGCGGCGCGCCAAGAAACTCCTGATGACCCCGCAGGGCCGCAAGCTGTTCGAGCTGGCCAGCCAGATGCTGGAGCTGAACAGCCGCATCGTGCAGAACATGGCTGATCCGGCCAGCTTCGAAGGCGTGGTGCGCCTGGGCGTGACGGAACTGGTCGGCATGACCTGGCTGGCCGGGCTGATCAAGCAGATCAGTCAGCGCTACCCGCGCGTGCAGCTGATGCCCGAGATCGATGGCGGCATCACGCTCTATGAACGGCTGGAGCAGGACGAACTGGACCTGGCGATCATGCCCGGCCCCTTCTGGGGCTACCAGTACGATTGCACGCACCTGGGGGCAGTCACCAATGTCTGGATGGCCAGTCCGGCGCTGGACATCGATTTTTCCGCCGCGCTGACGCCGCAGGATCTGGCGCCGTATCCGGTGATTTCTCAGCCGACGAATTCGGCGTTATCGCACCTGTATGACGCGTGGTTCGCGGAGCAGGGAATGCCGGTCAAGCGGGTGCTGACCTGCAACAGCCTGGGCATGATGGCCCAACTGACGATGCTGGGATTGGGTATCAGCTATCTGCCGGGCGCGTATTTCGCGCCGCTGGTGGCCCGGGGGGCGCTGTGCCAGCTGAATGTGAAGCCGGACCTGCCGACCATCAATTACTACGCGGTGCACAAAAAGAACATCGTCAATCCGGTGGTATCCCGGGTGATCGACATTGCGCGCGAGGAGTGCGCGTTTGAGGTGGCGGGGGCGTTCCTGCCCCATGTGCCGCCGGCAGCGCGGCCCATCGGGGCGGAAGGCGATGGGCCGGATCGGGATCCGGCCCGCCGGCGCGATTAACCGCAGCGGATCGCCGTCATCACATCCTTGTCGTCGACGATAAGGTTCAGGCGGGTGTTGTTGTATTCCATGGTGACAAGCTGGCCCGGTCGCAACATGCGCGCGGTGGCGCTGCCGCTGCGCGTGCGCAGGTCTTCCATGACGGACGGCGTGGCTTTCTGGCCGATCTGCGATTGCAGCGGGCCGGCGTCGCAGGTCTTGCCGGTGCTGCTGCCGGGCATGGCCGAGGACGAACCGTAGGAAGAGCCGGCGCCGGTGCTCGATGAAGAGGATGCGCTCGAGGAACTGGAGGCCGGGGCGCTGGACGTACGCGAGCCGCCGGTATTGGCGCACGCAGCCAGGCTGGCAACCAGCAGGATGGGGATCAGCTTGCGGATCATGTAGGACTCCTTACAACGAGCGGACAAAAAGCCATGATAGACCAGCGGCGAGGCGCTGTGCTCAAGGCGCGGCGGGCATGTGCAACCGGGCAACAGCGGCGGCGGGTGGCTGGCGGCGCATCAGGTGCCAGACCCCTTCGAGCGGCGCATCTTCAATGAAAGTCGCGGCTCTGCGACGTCAGCCCGCCCAAGAGGTCGGACATGTCCACCAGCCGCTGCGCGATCAGGTGGCGCACGCCGTCCACGCTCTGCCAGGATCCGAACACCCCCAGCAGGGTGGCGCCCAGCAGCTCGCGGCGCTGGCGTTCGATCAGGTCAGGGCGGACCACCACGTTGACCGGGCCGGTCTCGTCTTCGAGGGTGACGAAGATGACGCCCTTGGAGGTCTGGGGGCGCTGGCGCACGGTGACGATGCCGCAGGCGCGCGCGACGCGCTTGTTGGGATAGTCGTTCAGCACCGAGGCGGGCTGGAAATTGCGCGCGGCCAGTTGGGGGCGCAGCAGCGATACGGGATGGCTGTGGAGGGTCAGGCCGACGCTGCGATAGTCGGCGGCGACCGTCTGGCTTTCGGAGGGGGCAGACAGTTGCGGGGCCTGGGTTTCCACGATTTCGGCGTCCCGCAGCAGGTCGCGGCTTTGTACGCTGGCGGCGGCTTCCCAGCTGGCCTGGCGCCGGTGGCCGGCCAGGGTGCGC
>DMTA01000161.1 GCA_003454835.1 Achromobacter sp.
CCGGCCAGCCGACGTGGCTGCCCGCGGCGGTTGCCACGCACACGGATGGGGGCTGATCCGCGCGGCACGCTTACGGCGTCATGGCCGCGCCAGGCCCGCAGCGTCAACCACCGCTGAAGCCGACGCGGGGCCGGCCTATCGCAGCAGACTGACCGTGGCCAGCCCCGCCGCCGTCAGCGCCAGCGACCCGGCCAGGCTGAACCCGGCATAGCCCAGCGCGCTGACATACGCGCCACGCTCCAGCATCGAGACGGTCTCGGCCGAGAAGGTCGAGAACGTGGTCAGCCCGCCCATGAAACCGGTGATGGCCCCCAGCCGCACCCAGGCGGGCCATTCGGGATGCCCGGCCACCAGCGCCAGCACCACGCCCACCAGATACCCGCCCGCCAGATTCACCGACAGCGTGCCCCACGGCCACGAGCCCGCATTCAGCCACAGACCGACCAGCCAGCGGCACCACGCGCCGAGGATCGCGCCCAGGCCCACGGCCAGGAAGTTCAGGGGAACCAGCGTTTGATAGGCGGACATGGAGGTCAGACGGTGCCGTGTTGTTTGAGACGCAGGGAAAAAACCAGCAGCAGTATGCCGAAGAACACGGCATAGATGCCGATCACCCACACCAGCGCCAAGGCGCCTGCGCCCGGCTGCATGACCAGCATGGCGCCGAAGGCCACCGACACCAGCCCGGAAAGGCCCAGCAGCCATTCATTGCGGATGGCCTTGCGAAAGCGCACGGCAGCGATGATCTGGAACACGCCCGCCACGATCGCCCAGATGGCGATGATGTAGAGCAGAATCAGCGCGGTCAGCCCGGGCCATAGAAAGGTGACGATCCCCGCCGCCACGCCCAACAGGCCCACGATGATCAGCGCCCATAGCGGTTTGCCGTTGTCCCGGATGCGAAATCCGGCGATCAGCGCCAGCACCCCGTCCACCAGCGCGAAAGCGCCCCATACCAACACCAGCGCCGACAAGGTGATGGCCGGCATGAACATGGCCATGAACCCGAACAGGATGGCGACGACGCCGCGAAGCGCCACCCATCCCCAATGACGACCGATCTGATCCACGACTTGCTGTTGCAGCATGACGACCTCCGGTGTTTGCAAAGGGTGGCCTATCTTAGTCCCGCTGGCCGGCAGACGCACACCGTTCAGCGTCTATTCAGCTTCGGTGAATAAGGCGCTTTCCGACGAAATCGATTGAAATTTCCGCGCGCGCGCCGGCGCTGCTTTTTTAAGAGTAATTCTCATTAAATGCTAGAATCCGCCCGCTTCCAGCACGACATTTTATGGACACCCAACCCGCTCCCCGCCGCCGCGCCTACTGGCTCAAGACACTGCATCAGTGGCACTGGATCAGTTCCGCGCTCTGCCTGCTGGGGATGCTGTTGTTCGCGGTAACGGGGCTGACGCTGAATAACGCGTCGCACATCGAATCGAAGGCCATGGTGACCAGCCGCGAGGCCCGTCTTCCCGACGCCATCCTGAAGCAGCTCGCTGCCGCGCCCACAGCAAAAAAGGCGCCCTTGCCCGCACCGGTCGCCGCGTGGCTGGACGAAACGCTGGACGCCTCGACGGCCGGCAAGACCGCCGAATGGTCGCCCGACGAGGTCTACCTGTCGCTGCCCCGCGCGGGCGGCGATGCCTGGCTATCCATCGACCGCGCCAGCGGCGACATCGAATACGAGCGCACCGACCGCGGCTGGATCTCTTACCTGAACGACCTGCACAAGGGCCGCAACACGGGTCTGGCGTGGAGCTGGTTCCTGGACCTCTTCGCCGTCGCCTGTCTGGTGTTCTCGCTGACCGGACTGGTGCTGCTCAAAATGCACGCCGGCAACCGAAGCGCAACCTGGCCGATGGTGGGGCTGGGCGTTGTGATTCCGCTGGTGCTGGCGCTGCTTTTCATTCACTGATTCCATCGATACGCCCTGGAGATTTCCATGCGCAAGTTGCTGTTGCCGGCGCTGCTCGCCGGCCTGATCGCCCGAACGGCCCACGCGGCAGACATCGGCCTGTCCATTGAGGTTCCGCGCCTGGACGTGGCTGAATACCACCGCCCCTACGTGGCGATCTGGATCGAGAACCCCGACCAGAGCGTGGCCACCGATCTGGCCGTCTGGTACGACGTGGCCAAGAAGAACAACGAAGGCACCGAGTGGCTCAAGGACATGCGCCAGTGGTGGCGCCGCAGCGGCCGCAATCAGCAGTTCCCGGTGGACGGCGTCAGCGGCGCGACCAAGCCCGTGGGCAAGCACGCGCTGTCGTTTGACGCGGCCAGCAAGCCGCTCGCGCAGCTCAAGCCCGGCCAGTACGCGGTGGTGGTCGAAGCCGCGCGCGAAGTGGGCGGGCGCGAGCTCGTGCGCATCCCCTTCCAGTGGCCGCCACAAAAGGCCGAGCAACTGAGCGCGCGCGGCGAACACGAACTGGGCGCCATCGCGCTCGACCTCAAACCGTGACCGGCCTCGTGACCAGCCCCTTTAGAAACGCAAGAAACGCAAGGAAAGCAACCATGAAATCCGCCGCCAAACTGGCCGCCGCCCTGGCGCTGTGCCTGCCCTTTGCCGCTCACGCCCATGACGTCTGGATCGTGCCGTCCTCGACGGTGCTGTCGGGCACCGACAGCTGGATCACCGTGGACGCCGCGGTCGGCAACGACAAGTTCTACTTCAATCACGCACCGCTGCGCCTGGACGGCCTGACCGTCATCGCGCCGGACGGCAATGCCGCCGAAGCCGAGAACATCAACCGCGGCAAGCTGCGCAGCACGTTCGACCTGCAGTTAAAGCAAGCCGGCACCTACCGCGTTGCCGTGGTCAACGACGGCGTATTCGCGCGCTGGAAGGAAGACGGCAAGAACAAGCGCTACTTCGGCAAGGTTGAAGGCATGGCGCAGGCCGTGCCCGCCAAGGCCGAAGAGCTTGAAGTCTCGCAAAGCCTGGGCCGCGTCGAGACATTCGTCACCGTCGGCAAGCCCTCGACCGTCAAGCCCGTCGGCCGCGGCCTGGAGCTGGCGCCCGTGACGCACCCGAACGACCTCTTCACGGACGAAGCCGCCACGTTCCAGATGCTGCTGGACGGCAAGCCCGCCGCGGACCTGGATGTGAATGTCGTGCCCGGCGGCAGCCGCTATCGCGACAAGGTCGGCGAAATCCAGCTCAAGACCGACAAGGACGGCAAGTTCTCGGTGAAGTGGCCGCAGCCCGGTCTGTACTGGATCGAAGCTGGCATGGAAGACGCCAAGGTCACCGTGCCGCAGGCCAAGAAGCGCCGCCTGTCGTACGCGGGCACCGTCGAAGTGCTGCAACCGTAAGGCAAAGGCGCTCGCGTGGCGACCTCCCCTTCCTTCGCACCGCGCAACGCGGCGGCGCCGGCCGTTCGCGTCGCCTATGGCGCGATGCCCGTACGCCCGGCCGCGCTG
>DMTA01000425.1 GCA_003454835.1 Achromobacter sp.
GCTGTCCAGCAGCGTGTTGACGTGGCGCTCCTGCGCGCGCAGCCGCGCGGCGCTGATGCCCGCGATCAGCAGCAAGGCCGACACGGGCGCAAAGGCGACAAGCAGGTCGCCCGTCATGGCGCGCACTTGCGCCGACAGCCCCTGCCCCAGCCGCTCAACCACGTAGGGCCAGGCAAACCACGTCAGCAAGGCAAGTGCGACGCCGGCGGCGGCGACCCAGCCCTGAAGCTCGCGGATGAAGAGTTCTTTCTCGGCCCCGCCGGTGCGCGCCAGACGCACCAGCACCGGGATCAGCACCACCGACAGCACGCCCACGATCGTGACCGGCAGCCAGGTGCCCATGGTCATCGTGAACTGGTAGGCGTCTACGGCGTCGCTGACGCCGTAGCGGTACGCCACCGCCATCTCCTTGATGGCGCCGGCGGCCTTGCCCAGCAGCAGAAACACCGCCACCCGGAACGCGCCCTTGAAGATGCGCTGATGATCCGGGTGGATGTTGCCGAGTTTTCGGACGAGTGCTTTCAACGCAGGAATTGCGTGTACCAGGGCATGGCGACTTCCAGGCCTTGCAGCACCGTGTGCGTGGGCGCGTAGCCCAGCAGGCGGCTGGCCTTGCCGATATCGGCCTGCGAGTGGCGCACATCGCCCGCGCGGAAGTCAGCGTAAACCGGCTGCTTGGTGTAGTTCACGTCCTGGTTGCCCAGGGCCTGCACCAGGAAGCTGAACAGCTGGTTCAGCGTGCTGCGGCCGCTGACGGCCACGTTGTAGACCTGATTGCGGGCCTCGGGCGCGGCCAGCGCGCCCAGAATGTTGGCCTGCACCGCGTTTTCCACAAAGCAGAAGTCGCGGCTGGTCTCGCCGTCGCCATTGATGGTGACGTCCTTGCCCTGGATCATCGCGGCGGTCCACTTGGGGATCACGGCGGCGTAGGCGCCGTCCGGATCCTGCCGCTTGCCGAACACGTTGAAGTAGCGCAGGCCCACGGTCTCGAAGCCATACGAACGCGCGAAGACGTCGGCGTACAGCTCGTTGACGTACTTGGTCACGGCGTACGGCGACAGCGGCTTGCCGATGTTTTCCTCGACCTTGGGTAGCGCGGGATGGTCGCCGTAGGTGGAGCTGGACGCCGCGTAGACGAACGACTTCACCTTGGCGTCGCGTGCCGCCACCAGCATGTTCAGGAAACCGCCGATGTTGACATCGTTGGTCGTGATGGGATCGTTGAGCGAGCGCGGCACCGAGCCCAGCGCGGCCTGGTGCAGCACGTAGTCGATGCCTTCGGCCGCGCGGCGGCAGGCGTCCAGGTCACGGATGTCGCCTTCGATGAAGGTGAAGCGCGACCATTGCTCCGGCGAAACGGAAGCCTGGACTTCGTCCAGGTTGCGCTGGTGGCCGGTGGCGAAGTTGTCCAGGCCGGTCACGGACTGGCCAAGCTTGAGCAGGGTTTCCAGCAGGTTCGAACCGATGAAGCCGGCGCAGCCGGTCACCAGCCATTTGCGCGGCGCGGCGGCCAGGTCCTGGGTGACAGTCTCGAATCGTGTGGTCATGGCGAAATCCTTTTACAGGCGCAGGTCGGATTCAGCGGGCGACAGCACGTACTTCAGGTCGTACAGGATATGTTGCGGCTTGCCGAGCTTGCGGATGCCTTCGGCGCCCATGTCCTTGAACTGGTTGTGCGCCACGGCCAGGATCACGGCGTCGTACTTGCCTTCCTCGGGCTTGGTCACCGGGGTCAGGCCGTACTCGTGCATGGCTTCGTCGGCGTCGACCCACGGATCGTAGATGTCCACGTCGACGTTGTAGTCGCCCAGTTCACGGACGATGTCCACGATGCGCGTGTTGCGCAGGTCGGGGCAGTTTTCCTTGAAGGCCAGGCCCATCACCAGCACGCGGGCGCCCTGGACGTGGATGCGTCGCTTGGTCATGCACTTGACCAGCTGCGACACCACGTAGCTGCCCATCGAGTCGTTCAGGCGGCGGCCCGCCAGGATGATCTCGGGGTGGTAGCCGATGGATTGCGCCTTGTGCGTCAGGTAGTAGGGGTCCACGCCGATGCAGTGGCCGCCGACCAGACCCGGACGGAACGGCAGGAAGTTCCACTTGGTGCCGGCAGCTTGCAGCACGGCCTCGGTGTCGATGCCCATCTTGTTGAAGATCAGGGCCAGTTCGTTGATCAGCGCGATGTTCACGTCGCGCTGCGTGTTTTCGATCACCTTGGCGGCCTCGGCCACGCGGATGCTGGACGCCTTGTGCGTGCCGGCGGTGATGATTTCCTTGTAGAGCTGGTCGACCAGCGTGGCGACTTCCGGTGTCGAGCCGGAGGTGACCTTCTTGATCGTGCTGACGCGGTGTTCCTTGTCGCCCGGATTGATGCGCTCGGGGCTGTAGCCGGCAAAGAAGTCCTCGTTGAACTTCAGGCCCGACACGCGTTCCAGGACGGGCACGCAGTCTTCTTCGGTGGCGCCGGGGTAGACGGTGGATTCATAGATGACGATGTCGCCGCGCTTGAGCACCGCGCCGATCGTTTCGCTGGCCTTGACCAGCGGGGTCAGATCCGGCTGCTTGTACTCGTCGATGGGGGTGGGCACGGTCACGATGAACACGTTGGCCTCGCCCAGTTCGGCGCGTTCGGCGGTGTAGCTCAGCTGCTTGGCCTCGGCCAGCTCGGCGTCGCTGACTTCCAGCGTATGGTCGTGGCCCGCTTTCAGCGCGTCGATACGGCGCGTATTGATGTCAAAGCCAATGACGGGGCGCTTCTTGCCGAATTCAACGGCCAGGGGCAGACCGACGTAGCCAAGGCCGACGACAGCGAGTTTCACATCCTGGATTCGCAACATAACTCTCCCTTCACCGTAGAACGTTTACGGCATTTTAAAGATGGTCTGGTGATGGATACCGAGCCCCCGGCGGCGATCGCCGGGGCACTCAACTAATCGGTGGTTCGCAGCACGGACGGCAACAGCAGCCAGCCCGGGCGGCGCCAGGAGACCAGGCGCGCGTACAGCCAGATATAGACGCTGGCAAAGACAACCAGGCTGGCGCTCAGGGCCCAGGCGTTGTCCCACCAGATCGTGGCTGGCACCAGCCCGATCAGCGCCAGGACCCACATGTATGGGGACGCCAGCGCATTGCAAAGCGCGGGAACGGCGTGGCGCCGTCCGCGGCTGAAGGTAACCCGGACCAGACGGCGGAACACGAGCTGGTGCAAGTGCAGCGCATCGGGCTGGTCAACCGGCACGCCGCGCTTGAAGCGGCGGCGCCAGATCGAGAAACCGGTTTCGAATACGGGGTAGAACAGGACCGCCAGGGCGTAGAACGGCGACACGGAGGGGTTGCGCACGACCAGCAGCACGGCCAGTTCGGCCAGCATGAAGCCCAGGAAGTACGCACCGCCGTCGCCCAGGAACACGCGTCCGAACGGGAAGTTCCACACAAGGAAGCCCAAAGTTGCCGACGCCAGCGCCGCGGCCACGAGGAAGATCGGCACGTCGCCGACCTGCAGGGCCACGAGACTGATCGACACCGCCATCAACGTGGCGACCATGCCGGCCAGGCCGTTCATGCCGTCAACGATATTCAGGGCATGGGTACAGCCACCCACCGCGAACATGGTGAACAGCAGCGACACGGGCCAGTACGACAGCACGTAATCCACAGGGGCCATGCCAACGCGGCTGACGCCGCCCAGCAGCCACCACGCGATGGCCGCGGATAGAAAAGCGGCCAGCAAACGCTTGCTGGCGCCGATGTCCTTGGTAATGTCTTCAAGCAGGCCGGCCACAAAAACGGGCAACGCCGCGACGAAAAGCGCGGGCCACAGCCAGGTCAGGGTCATGTTGCTGGGTCCGAGGACCAGCAGGCCGGCCAGCGTACCGGCAAGCACCGCCAGGCCGCCGACGCGGGGCGTCGCGCGGGAATGATTGGCTTGGGGCTTGTTGAGGTCGCTATCGCCGGTAAAAGCGCCATGCCAGCGCTCGGACGCCACGATGAGTCCCCCCACCATGAACGCGACCACGCATATATACAGCCAGGTCACTGGATCACCTCTGGTTGGTCTATCGAGACAGGCCCGCCATTATCGGAGGCAGGTGTAACGCCCATATATGGGAGGGATAAGGAAGTGCAATTCCGAGGCACAGAACGTAACGCGCGCAGGCGGGCTTTCCGTCCGCCGCGCATGTGTCTGGAACGCGCTGGCGCACGAGCGCCTGGCAGTGCTGGTTTCATGTGGGGGATTGTAGAGCGTTCCGCCTCTGGGCACGCGAAATAAGCAAGGGAAAACGCGAGGGCCCGAAGGTCGCGCGCAGGGTGGCGTTGCGCGGGTTTTTGCCGTCATCGCTTACAAATAGGGACGCAGCGATTCAGGACAAAAAAAAGCCCGAGATCGTGAGATCTCGGGCTAAATCCACCAAAGGAGGAGGGTGGAGGAGACAACCGTGGCATGTTGGGAGCGGGACTTCAGCTCGCTGCGCTTCCGGGGTTTTCACCGCGCCGTCTGCGTTTCAACATCCAATGACTGAATAGTACCTACGTTTTTTGTGCGTTGCAAGATTTTTTTTGATCTATTTTCTGAGCTGCCCGTCACGTTGCTTTTTCGCTGCAAGAATCCCTGCTCCCCTCTGGAAACCCGCGCCAGACAATGCCCTGGCCAAAAACGGGGTTATTGCCGAACGGGTTTTCCCCTTTCGGACTAACCCTGAACAATGCCGGGTAATCCCACCCTGGCCATCGCACCAAAATGGTGCTTCGCGCACCACAAGGCGGCCAAATTTGCGCATTGCAACATTTTTTGCAGACGCGGTTTCAGATGGGCAGATCAGATCCAATAGGCGGTGGTCGTCATCACCTTGGACATGGCGCGCATCGCCGTTTTCACGGGCGCAGGCAGCGGTACGCCCCCAGCCTGCTCGGCGCTGGCGCGATGCTGGGCCTCGTCGTCCTTCATCTTTTTGACGATCTGGCGCGAGCGTTCGTCCTGCACCGGCAAGGTGCGCAGGTGTTCGTCGAGATGGGCCTCGACCTGCTTTTCGGTTTCGGCCATGAATCCCAGATTGCGGGGCACGCCGGCCACGCTGGCCGCCACGCCCAGCGCGAACGAGCCCGCGTACCAGACTGGATTGAGCAGACTGGGCCGGCTGCCCAGTTCGTTCAGGCGCTCGTTGCACCAGACCAGATGATCGACTTCTTCGGCGGCGGCGTTCAGCAGCAGCGCACGCGGGCCGGGCTCTTTGCACACCGACGCCTGGCCGCGGTACAGCGCCTGGGCGCAGACCTCGCCGACATGGTTGACCCGCATGAGGCCGGCCGCGTGGCGCTTTTCTTGCACCGACAGGGTCTGCGGCGATTCCTGGGCGGTTGCCGGGTAGGCACGGCCGGCGCTGGCGTTGCCCGAAAGCACACGCAGCGCACGGTCGGTTTCGGCCAGCAGGGCATCCAGGGGACCGTGGCGGCGCCGAAGGGAAACGGGGCCGGATTTGGACAACGGGGTGGACATGGCAACTCCTAGGCAAAGCGGACGCCCAGCACCCCTGATGCGGGGTGGGGATCTCCTGCCCGGGATTGTACGCAACGGGTATCATCGGCCATTGACTGCGCTCAAGCTCAAGGACTCACTGAAATGGAATGCACGATCGACTGGGGCGGCCCCACCGGCATGCTCTTCACCGCCAGCACGGGTAGCGGCCACGTCGCCGTGATGGACGGCGCCGTGGATGGCGGCGGCCACAACCTGGCGCCCCGCCCCATGGAAATGCTGCTGGCCGGAACGGGCGGCTGCACCGCCTATGACGTGGTCCTGATCCTCAAGCGTGGCCGCCATGCGGTCACGGGTTGCAGCGTCAAGCTGCAGGCCGAGCGCGCCGACACCGACCCCAAGGTCTTCACGAAGATTCACTTCGCCTTCACCGTCACCGGCGCCAATTTGCCGCGCGCGGCCGTCGAACGCGCTGTGCAGCTTTCCCACGAGAAATACTGCTCGGCATCGGCCATGCTGGAAAAGACCGCCGAGATGACTTTCTCTGTCGACATCGTCGACACGCAGGAAGCCGCCGCTACCGCCTGAGCCGCTCGCGCGGCCGTGGTGTAATTCGGCATTCACCATATATAGGCGCCGCCGCGGCACGTCCGCGGCGGCGCGCTTGCTTCCCGGCCCCGGGACCGCAGGCACAAGGATCGTCATGAAACAATACCTGGACCTCGTTCAATCCATCCTCGACACCGGCTCGTGGCAGGAAAACCGGACCGGCATCCGCACCCTCAGCATGCCGGGCGCGTCGCTGCGCTTCGACCTGCAGCAGGGCTTTCCCGCCGTCACCACCAAGAAGCTGGCGTTCAAGTCGGCCATTGGCGAAATGGTGGGTTTCCTGCGCGCATCGCGCAGCGCGGCGGAATTCCGGGAACTCGGCTGCAAGGTCTGGGACCAGAACGCCAACGAAAACGCGCAGTGGCTGGCCAACCCCTATCGCGAAGGTCCTGACGATCTGGGACCGGTCTACGGCGTGCAGTGGCGCCAATGGCCGGCCTACAAGATGCTGGATGCCAGCCGCCCGGCGCAGATCGAAGACGCGCTGTCGCGCGGGTACGCCAAGGTGGCCGACCTTGAAGAAGGCGGTGTACCGAAGGTGCTGCTGTACAAGGCGGTCGACCAGCTGCGGCAATGCCTGGATACCATTCACGAGCGCCCGGGCGACCGGCGCATCCTGTTCCACGGCTGGAACTGGGCGCAGATCGAGGAAATGGCGCTGCCGCCTTGCCACCTGCTCTATCAGTTCCTGCCCAACGCGACGACGCGCGAAATCTCGCTGTGCCTGTACATCCGGTCCAATGACGTGGGCCTGGGCACGCCGTTCAATCTGACCGAAGGTGCGGCGTTGCTGCATCTGGTCGGACGCCTGACCGGCTACACCCCGCGCTGGTTCACGTATTTCATCGGCGATGCGCATATCTATGAGAACCACCTGCCGATGCTGCGCGAGCAACTGACGCGAACGCCGTATGAATCGCCCCGTCTCGTGCTGTCGGACCGTATTCCCGATTTCGCCGTGACGGGCCGCTACGAGCCCGAGTGGCTCGAGAAGGTCGAACCCGGCGACTTTTCGTTGTCGGGCTACACGCACCACGCGCCGCTGACGGCCGCGATGGCCGTCTGACCTTTGCGCCGGCAGTGCCGGCGCCCNNCCCGGCCCCCGCCTTTCAGGGCATATCAGCAACACGCCGGACGCCCGTCCGGCGTCCGATTCCTTGCACGCCCCGCAGCAGGTGAAGATTGGTGAGCTTCTGGAAGCGCGATTTCGGTATAACCCATCCCTTAGCCACGGACGCGCGTCCAGCATGCCGCGCGCCCCGTTGCTTTCGACCGGCCCTTCGGGCGCGCCTTGCCGAGCGCCCGAACCGCGCCGACCGCTGGCGTTGCCGCGCCCAATTCCCCATCCCCATAAAAAGAATGTGAGAAAAGCCAGCGACGAGAGCAGGATCCTCCTTGCGACCGGAATGCAACTGTCGACTACCAATTGAATTGAAAATCGTGCCCCGCGCCGCGGCTGTATGCGCTTAGGACAGGACCCCACAAATGCTCGTTGGAACTTATAACCCTTCGCTCGTCCTCGTATCCCTAGGGGTCGCCATCCTGGCGTCGTATACGGCGTTGGGCATGGCCAACCGGGTGAAGGCGTCGAGCGGTCTTCCCGCGGCGAAGTTCTGGCTGGCAGGCGGCGCGTTCGCGATGGGCATCGGGATCTGGTCGATGCACTTCGTGGGCATGCTGGCGTTCAGCCTGCCCATCCCCATGGGCTACGACCTGCCCCTGACCGTGCTGTCCCTGGCCATCGCCATCGGTTGCTCGGCCTTCGCGCTGTGGATGGTCTGCAAGGACGAACTGCCGTGGGGCCGGTTGACCGCGGGCGCCCTGCTGATGGGGTCGGGCATCGCGGCGATGCACTACATCGGAATGGCTGCCATGCGCATGTCGCCGGGCATCGACTACGACCCGACGTGGTTCGCGCTGTCGGTGGTGATCGCGATTGCCGCGTCTGGCGCGGCGCTGTGGATCACCTACCGGCTCCGGCAGGACGGGCCCCGCGTGGCGCTGTCGCGCCCGTTGGCCGCCGGGGTCATGGGCCTGGCGATCGTGGGCATGCACTACACCGGCATGGAAGCTGCGGGCTTTCCGGCGGGCAGCATCTGCATGGCGGCCGACGCGGGCATCTCGGCCGGCTGGCTGGCCATTGCCGTGACCGCGGTCACGCTGAGCGTGCTGGCGATCGCGCTGGTGGTGGCCGTGCTGGACAACCGGCTCGAGGCGCGCACGTCGGCGCTGGCCTCGTCGCTGGCCGAAGCCAATGAAGAGCTGGTGCAGCTCGCGCTGCACGACACACTGACCAAACTGCCCAACCGCATCCTGCTGGAAGACCGGATGGAACAGGCCATCGAAAGCGCCACCCGCCGCCGGGGTCATTTTGCGGTGCTGTTCTTCGACCTGGATGGTTTCAAGGCCGTCAACGACGCTTACGGACACCACACCGGCGACGCACTCCTGATCGACCTGGCGCAGCGCATCCGCCAGGCCTTGCGCACGCCGGACACGGTTGCGCGCCTGGGAGGCGACGAGTTCATCGTGCTGAGCGAGGTGATCGAGCCCACCGACGCGGCCAATGTGGCGGACCGGCTGATCGAGGCCATCGCACGCCCCGTCACGGTGTATGGCCACGAAGTGCTGGTGACGTCCAGCGTGGGCATCGCGGTCTATCCGAACGACGGCCAGGACACCCACGCCCTCCTGACCAATGCCGACGCGGCGATGTACCACGCCAAGCGGCTGGGCGGCACGGGCTACAGCTTCTTCGAGCCGTCCATGAACGCGGACGCGCACGAGCAGATCGAGCTGCTGCACGACCTGCGGCTGGCGCAGGAGCGTGGCCAGTTCGTCCTGCATTACCAGCCCAAGTACGAAGCGCCGGCCGGCCCCATCATGGGCGCCGAGGCGCTGCTGCGCTGGAACCATCCGACGCGCGGCCTGGTCGGCCCGGACCAGTTCATTCCCACTGCGGAAAAGACCGGCCTGATCCTGTCGATCGGCGAATGGGTAATCAACGAAGCCTGCCGCCAGATGCGTGAATGGATCGACGTCGGCCAGGGCCACTGGACCATCGCCGTCAACATCTCGGCGTTGCAGTTCTCGCATGCCAGCCTGGTCGAGACGGTGCGCTCGGCGTTGGCGCGCCATGCCGTCCCGCCGGCCTGCCTGACGATCGAGGTGACCGAATCGACCGCGATGCGCGACGCGGAAGCCAGCCTGACGGTGCTCAAGCGCCTGGCCGAGCTGGGCGTCACGATCTCCATCGACGATTTCGGCACCGGCTACTCCAGCCTGCTTTATCTGAAGCGGCTGCCCGCGACCGAATTGAAGATTGACCGCGGTTTCGTGAACCAGCTGGACAACGACAACGAAGATGCGGCCATCGTCTCGGCCATCGTGGCGCTGGCGCAGCAGCTCAACCTGCGCATCGTGGCCGAAGGCGTCGAGACCGCCGCGCAGCAAAAATTCCTGACGGGGCTGGGCTGCGATTCGCTGCAGGGCTTCCTGCTGGGCAAGCCCATGCCGGCCACCGAATTCCTGGAACACGCGGGGACCTGACGGACGGGCGGTCTTTCGCAATTTGCTACGCTTACGGGGTCGTTCCGGCTCAACCCTTACCGTCGCAAGCACGCATGCCCGCCAGCCTCACCCTGATCGTCGCCTATTCCACCAACCGCGCCATCGGCCGCGACAACGCCCTGCCCTGGAAACTGCCGGGCGACCTGGCGCATTTCAAGCGCAGCACGCTGGGCCACCCCATCATCATGGGCCGCAAGACGTGGGACTCGCTGGGCCGTCCCCTGCCCGGCCGCAGCAACATCGTCATCAGCCGCAATCCCGATTTCAGCGCCGCCGGCGCCATCCTGGCGCCCACGCTGGAAGCCGCCGTGGCCGCCTGCGGAGATATCGACGAAGCCTTCGTGATCGGCGGCGCGCAGATCTACGCGCAATCTCTTGCGCTGGCCCGGCGCGTACTGGCCACCGAGGTCCATGCGGACGTCGAAGGCGACGCGTTCTTTCCGCTGCTGCCGTCGTTCCAGTGGAAGGAAACGGCGCGCGAGCCCCAGCCTGCCGAAAACGGCTACGACTATGATTTCGTCACGTATGAAAGGGTCTGACGATTCGGGTTTCAAACCCCTGGCGTCAATTCCCCGGGCTTCAGGCATCGGACTTCATGTATCAGGCTTCATGCATCCGGCCTGACATATCGGGCGTGGCCCATCGCCCTGAAGCGCCGGTCTTGCCTACGCCGCGCGCGCGTTGCGCATGAAGCGCCACAGCGCGGGCGCGGCCGAATAGGCCACGTTGAAGCGCACCCACGCCGTGTCGGCTTCGTCCGCTTCAAAGTAGGAACCGGGCGCCAGCCAGATGCCGTCCTTGAGCGCCAGCTCTGCCAAGCCATTGGCGCCGCGCTCGCGCCACTCTCCCGCCACCTTCGCCCACAGGAACAGGCCGCCCTGCGGCCTGCCGTAAATTTCGAAGCCGTGCTGGCGCATCTGCTCGGTGACTTCGGTGTGTGCCTCGGCCAGCCGCTCGCGGGTGCGCGCGATGTGGGCACGGTAGCGGCCCTCGCGGATGACCTGGTGCACGATGCGTTCCATGATCTCGGGCGTTGTCAGCCCCACCGCCATCTTGGTGCGCGCGATGTCGCGGACCAGATCGCGGTGCGCCACCACATAGCCCACCCGCACCGACGGACTGATGACCTTGGAATAGCCGCCCAGATAGACGACCCGGCGCGCGCCGTCCAGCGCGGCCAGCATCGGCGTGACCCCCAGCGCCAGCTCGCGCGAGATGTCGTCTTCCACCACCCACAGCCCGTGCCGTTCCGCCGCCTGCAGGATGCGGAACGCATTGGCCATGGTGATGCTGGCGCCCGAGGGATTCTGCAGGGCCGTATTGATGAACAGCGCCCGCGGCCGGTGCTGGGCCGCCACGCGTTCCAGCGCGTCGCAGTCCAGGCCGTCGACGGTGCGCGCCACCGCGATGACGCGCAGTCCGGCCAGGCGCAGCATCTGCAGAAGATTCGCGTAGGCCGGCTGCTCGA
>DMTA01000009.1 GCA_003454835.1 Achromobacter sp.
GGACCAGCTGGTTGGCCGCCCCGATGCCGCCGACGCGCTTCGCGCGCTGCGCGACACAGCGCTCGCCAACGTGAAGTGCGAGCCCATGGAACGCCAGATCGCGGAAAAACTGGCCGCCTGAGGCCGACACCAGAAAGAGACAGACATCGTGCAGACACTCAAACTGATCGTCCGGGAAGTCCGGCAGGAATCACCGCTGATCCGCTCGTTCCGGCTGGCGCGCGAAGACGGCGGCACGCTGCCCGCGTTTGGCCCCGGCGCGCACCTGAAGGTGACGGTGCCGGGCCTGCGCGATCCGCGCTGCTATTCGCTGGTGCAGCTGGCGCCGGAAGCGAGCCGCTTTGCCGAGCCGGCCGAGTATCGCCTGGGCGTGCGGCTGGAAGACCCAAGCCAGGGCGGATCGCGCCACATGCACGCGCTGGCCGAGGGCGACGTGCTGACCGTGGAAGGCCCCAAGAACGACTTTCCGCTGCATGAATCCCCCGCGGGCGATGAGCCGGTCGTGCTCATTGCGGGCGGCATCGGCATCACGCCCATCGCGTCCATGGCCGCCGCGCTCAAGTCCGCCGGCCGCGCCTTCCATCTGCACTATTGCGGCCGCAGCAAGGACCAGCTTGCCTTCCTGCCTGAACTGCAGGCGCTGGCGGGCGGCGACCTGACGCTGCACGCCGACGACGATCCGTCCTGCCGATTTGATCTGCAGGCGTTGCTTGCTGCGTCGAACCCGCGCCAGCACCTGTACGTCTGTGGCCCCAAGGGCCTGATCGATGCCGTGATCCAGGGCGCGCACGCACGCCACTGGCCCGACGCCCACATCCATTTCGAACTCTTCACCACGGCCGCCGCGCAAGCCGGCGACCAGGCCTTCGAGGTCGAGCTGCGCCAGTCCGGCCGCGTGCTGACGATTCCCGCCGACAAGACCATCGTCGAGGTCATGGAGGACGAGGGCTGCGACCCGATGTACGACTGCAAGCGCGGCGAATGCGGCGTCTGCCAGGCCACCGTGCTGGAAGGCGAGCCCGATCACCGCGACTACTACCTGTCCGATACCGAGAAGGCCAGCGGCAAGATCATCCAGATCTGCATCTCGCGCGCCAAGTCCGCGCGCCTGGTGCTGGACCTGTAAGCCCGACGAGGAAGCCATCATGGCCAAATACCGCGACAATCCCGACGCCATCCGCGCGCTGCTCCGCGACACCGAGGTGCACAAGGACCTCTTCATCGACCAGGAACTGTTCGACCTGGAAATGGAGCGCCTGTACGCCAACACCTGGGTCTTCGTCGGCCACGACAGCCAGGTGCCCAATTCGGGCGACTACGTCACCACCACCGTCGGCAACCAGCCCGTGGTGATGGTGCGCCACAGCGACAAGACGGTGCGCGTGCTGCACAACCGCTGCCCGCACAAGGGCACCATGGTGGCGGGCGAGGCTTGCGGCAACACGGGCAAGTTCTTCCGCTGCCCGTATCACGCCTGGACCTTCAAGACCGACGGCAGCCTGCTGTCGATCCCGCTGAAAAAGGGCTACGAGAACACCGGCCTGGAGAACTGCGAAGCCAGCCAGGGCATGGCTGCCGTCAAAGACGTGCGCAATCATCGCGGCTTCGTGTTCTGCCGGTTGAATCCGGAAGGCCAGTCGTTCGAGGAATTCTTCGGCGACTCGCTTTCCACGCTGGACAACATGGTGGATCGGTCGCCTGAAGGCCGCCTGGAAGTCGCGGGCGGCGTGCTGCGCTACATGCACCGCTGCAACTGGAAGATGCTGGTCGACAACCAGACCGACACCTGCCATCCGATGGTCGCGCACGAATCGTCGGCGGGCACGGCCGTCAAGGTCTGGGAACAGGCGCCCGAAGGCACGCCCAAGCCGATGGCGGTGGAACTGTTCGCGCCGTTCATCTCGCCTTACGAGTTCTTCGAGAACATGGGTATCCGCGTCTGGGAAAACGGCCACGGCCATACGGGCGTGTCGGACTCGATCCATGCGTCGTATTCCGGCATTCCGGGCTATTGGGAGTCGATGGTAGAGGCCTACGGCGAAGATCGCGCCAAGCAGATCCTGGGCGACGTGCGCCATAACACGGTGTACTTCCCCAACATCATGGTCAAGGGGCCGATCCAGACGCTGCGGATCTTCAAGCCGATTGCCGCCGACCGCACGCTGGTGGAGTCCTGGACCTTCCGCCTGGTGAGCGCGCCGGACCTGCTGCTGGAGCGCACGCTCATGTACAACCGGCTCATCAATGCCCCGACGTCCGTGGTCGGCCACGACGATCTTGAAATGTACGAACGCGCGCAGGACGGCCTGCATTCGCGTGCGCGGGACTGGGTGAACGTGGGCCGGCTCTACGCGCCCGGCGAAGCGGACCAGAAGAACGTCGTCACCAATGGCACCAACGAATGGCAGATGCGCAACCAGTACCGCGCATGGGGCCGCTACATGACCGGACCGGAGTCGGTATGAGCGCAAGCGACCGCGAGTTGATTGATTTTGTCTACGCCGAGGCGCGCCTGCTGGACGAGTTGCGCTTCGAAGACTGGCTGGACCTGTACACCGAGGACGGCTACTACTGGATGCCGCTGGCGCATGGCCAGACCGATGCGAAGCTGCATGCGTCGCTGATGTACGAGGACAAGCTGCTGCTGCGCGTGCGCGTGGAACGGCTGGCGGGCCAGCGCACGTTTTCGCAGCAGCCCAAGAGCCGCTGTCATCATTTGCTCCAGGCGCCCACGGTCGAACATGACCATCCCGAGGCCGCGCCCGCTGAGGGGCGTCACGTCGTGCGCACCGCCTTCCATTACGTCGAGACGCGGCAGGACGCGCAGACGCTGTATGCGGGCTGGGCCACGCATCACCTGGTGGAGCAGGACGGCGCGCTGCGCATCCGCTTGAAGCGCGTAGACCTCGTCAACTGCGACGCGGCCTTCGGCAACATCCAACTGTTCATGTAGGAGCGGACCGTGACCGCCACCGTCCACCAGGCCTTTGCCGATACCGCGTCCCGCCACGGCGGCCAGCCGTTCCTGTGCATCCTGCCCGAAACCGCCGAGGCCTATGACATAGCGGCGGGCGAACTGACCTATGCCGCAGCGGCCGACGCCATCGAGACGCTGCGCGCCGCGTATGCCGACGCCGGCTACGGCCACGGCCACCGCGCGGGCCTGCTGCTGGAAAACCGGCCCGCCTTCTTCCTGCACTGGTTCGCGCTGAACGCGCTGGGCGTGTCGGTCGTTCCGATCAACCCGGACCTGCGCGCCGCCGAACTGGAGTACCTGGCCGGCCACTCCGAGATCGAAACGACCGACAC